>JAACDH010000475.1 GCA_009936995.1 Rhodobacterales bacterium | reverse complement strand
GGTTCGGGAAAGACATCGCCGCATCCTCGGTATTCGGCATGGTCACCAATGGCTTTCGGGTGTGTTACAAAGGGGACACGTCGCATTCCCGTTTGGAGCCTCCGATTTCCCCGCCTCTGCCTTCTAATTTCTCGCTGGAAGCGAGGTCGTTGCGTGAAGTCGCACTCGGAGCGTCTTTTGCGGTCCTGGCCAGTGGAATGGGCGGCTGCGTGCACATCTACCAACCCATGTCGGGTCTTCACGAGCCCGTTGTGGTCGATCCCCAGATGCCAAATTTCGAGGGCATGTACCTCACGGTCCGCTGCCTTCCCGGTGACTTTGTCAATCGGCAAGAGACGAGCGCGTTGTGTCGGAAGGTGGCGACGCTTTT
This sequence comes from Rhodobacterales bacterium, assembly GCA_009936995.1. Lineage (GTDB taxonomy): Bacteria > Myxococcota_A > UBA796 > UBA796 > JAACDH01. Next base: position 9,116 of record JAACDH010000475.1, on the reverse strand, counting down.
CGAGAATCAAGGAGCTACAGTGAACACGGTCCAGTCCTTGGGGCAGGCCGATGAAATTCGCTGGGGGCAGGCCGCACCCGAAGCTCAAGTCGACGACTCCAACCCCACCAACGACCTCACGGTCGAGCTCCGCGGGCGTCAGCTGCACCAGGCGAAATATCCGGTTTCTTGGGCCATGTGCGTGAGCACCTTCACCTTGTTTCCCGGTATCTCCGAGTCTACATTTGCCCAAGATGTGGTGATTCGGGATGGAAATGGGTTCTTACTGGTGTCCGACACGCTCAAGGGTCGGCTGATTCGCCGTTTTGGCCTGGGTACCTGGGTAGGCAATAAGATTCTCGACCTCGCCTGGCGGAAAGACGACGACAAGCTCACCGGCGAGGCCGCCAACGAAGACCTCTCCCGCGATCTGTACGACCAGCTCAGCCAGCTGACCTTCAACGCCAAGGTTCAGTGGCAGATTGCCCAAGAGTCTACCGGCGTGATGGCTCCGTTAGTGCCAACCGCTCCAGTTGTTCCACCACCAGCCGTTCCCGTCCCCGAGGTACCCTAATGGTCTTCTGGGTGATGCTCTCGGTGGCTTTTGTGCAGCAACTCACGGTGGATCCTGCACCTGGTATCCTTGGAACCAAGAGCAAAACGCGCAACTATGAGTGCGACCGCATGACCACCGCCGCAGCCGACAAGCGACGCCCGGGTTTGTTTGCGCCAGCGCGACCTCGTGGTGACTTCATCGATCGAAGCGTGGTGGTTTGCACCGAGCGCATGATGCGACCGGGACTCCGGTCGGCACGCGACGAAGCCATTCTGTCCAACCTCGACCGCGAAGTGGGGGATTTCGCGTTGGCCGCCAAGGCGTTACGGCCCGAACTCCTGCAGAAGACCTGGCTAGTCGAGACGTACTACCCTAGCGCCCAAGTCTCTCCGAAGATTGCCTTCGCGACCAAGAACGCGCTGATGGGCCAGGGGCTAAGCGTCTCGGACCGCTCGCCGGCGCTCGGTACGAGCGATGTGGCGGTCATCACGCGACTGCCACCCGAATTGGCCTATTCCGCCGCCTGTCAACGCTATTTCGCCACTGGAAGCTTGGGCGAGAACGATGTCATGTTGGGCGTGGTCCATCGCGACCCCCGCGAGACCACGCTCCACGCGGGCCTCTGCGCTGGCGGAACGTGGACGTGGCTTCGATGAAGGTGTTGTTGGCCATCCTGTTCGCTTCCCTTGTGCTCTGGGCGCCCACGACCGCACATGCGCAGGCACAGGCGGGGCTCGAAGAAGCCCAGCGGGTCGAGCTCGAGCGGGCCCGGGCCGAGATCGCCGACCAGGTGCATCTCTCCGCCTACGACCTCATCGACGAGTTGGTGTACGGCTTGGCCGAAGTGCCGGTGTTCGCTTCGCCCACGCCGGTGGTTTTGGTCAGCGTCACGGTGCCCGTTGGCCTGGGCACAGGCATGCAAGCGTTGGTTGAGAATCACGTGGCTGCTGTTCTTCTAGAGAACCCAACCACCAACATCCAGCTGGTCCACTGCCCAACCTGTACAGCGGTGGTGGTGCATTCAGGCAAAGAGGCCACCGTGGTCACCCGGGGCTACGACAACCCCGAGGTGATGGAGAAGCTGGGCGGAACCACGGGTCAACACGCGCTGTTCATCGACGTCGAGGCCGAGGGAACCTGGCTGGTGCTTCGCGCCCGCATGACCAAGCTCACGCCCGATCTGCCCATCGTGTGGAGCCACACCGTAGCCACCTCCGCCAGCACGCCAGCGCTGTTGCGGCAGCCCGACGACCTCAAGTCGGCTTCAGAAGCGCGACAGGCGTATCTCGATGCGCTGCACGGCCGTGGTCCGGTCGCCATTCCGCTCCGGTTCGCCGTCCGCACCTACGCGGCGCCATTCGATCAGCGCGGCAACCCACCTCCACCCTTCATTTGGCTGCAGACCGGCGTCGAGCTCGGCGCCACCGATGCCCGTGCCTGGACGTCCAGTTTGCTGGTTGGCTACAGCTTTGTGCCCCAGGCCTACCAGGGAATCATGGCCCAAGGGCGGATCAGTCGGCTGCTCACCGGGCGCACCCGTTCGATTACCCGTCCCGACTTGTACCTTTTCGGCGGCGCTACGGTGATGTCGGTGCGGGGCCTCGCCACGGGGGCCTTCCAAGACGAGATTGTCAACACCGACGACATCATCACGGGCCTCGAGGAAGACCTCGAACCGCGTACCTCCTTCGGTGCGCTGCATGTGGGCCTCGATCTTCGCTTGGGTAATCGCATCGGCTTCTCTACCTTCCTCGAGACCATGCCCTCCCTGCGGCGGTCTCGAAACATGGGTGACTATCTGTTTGTAGCTGGCGTGGGCTTCCAGACCTTAGGCACCGAGGTGACGCTGTGGTTCTAGGTGCACTCATCGGACTGCTTTTCGCCATTAGCGCAGCTTTCGCCGGTCCCGACACTACCCGCGATTCCTTTGATCGACTCGAAGAGGTGTTGCAGCTCCGGGTCGAAGACGGCCGCTTGGCACGCGAAGACGTGATGCCCGCCATCTTGGTGAGCGCCGAGCCTCGTTACGAGGCCTCCGTGGACTGGTACGCCACCCGCGCGGTCGAGGTGCTTCAACAGGCGTTCGGCGAGAATGGTCTTCGGCTGTGCGAGGCGTGCATGGCGCCCCGCGCGTACGTCGAGAACGGCTACATGGCCTACCAAACCGGTCCGGTGGGCCTCGACGAAGTTTCGCGACTCGACGATCAGAGCCGTGGCGATGCCCAAGCAGCGCGGTCGGCCATCTGGCTCGACGAACACCGCGGTGGACTATCGCTTCGCATCATCGACCTAGACACCGGACGCATCCTGTTCGCCCAGAACATCGACCCCAACTTGGTCGAGTACACCAACTCTCAAAGGATGTACACCTTGAGCGAAGAGCTCGAGCGTCGGGCGCGCGGCGACAGCGTCACCCAGGGGTTTGTGGACTTCGCGATCTACCCTGGGCAGCACCTGTCTCTCGACTGGACCGACCAGTGGGGCAAATACAACCGCAACCTCTCGGGCGTCTCTGTGTCGCTCTTCGACCCGGTTCTCGGGATCGGTGCCGTTCATTATCGTCGAATCGAGCTTGGCAACGCGCTCATCGGCGGTAAGGTCCTCTTCAGTCTGCCCACCGCTCTCGTGCGCAGCTTTGGCGATGCCGACTTCGACCTTGTCGACCCTCCGCTCACCTTGGTGGGTGTCGGGCGCGTGCCGTTCGGTCGCTCCAACTACGGCGCCGTCGTAACGGTCTCTACCAACGGCGAGATTGGCATTGGAATCTCTCTCATGAACATTAGCCTGCTACCGGTGCTTCTATGATGTTTCGTCCTCTTGCGCTGATTCTGTTGCTGAGCAGCGGTTGTGCGGCGCGCAACTACACGCACTACCTGATCGAACCCGCCCCGGCGAGCAACCTGGCCCTCGAAGAAGACGAGGGCACTCAGCTGCGTCCTTTCGCGTTTGGGTCTACCACCGCCATGAACGTGCGCTGGAACGATGGCAACGTCATCACCGAGGTACAAATTCCCATGTTGGCCAGTGGTCAGCGCATCGTCATCGAGCACACCGCCTCGGTCAGCGATGTCGAGACCCTGCCGGCCACCCGCTTGGTGCCGCCGCCGCCGTCTTTGGCCGACGAGACCCTCGACGAGGCCTACCGCGAGCGCGGATTACGGGTGAACCCCGAGGCCCCCGAGGTGAGCATCGCTAAGGCCCGAAGCCTGATGCAAGAGGCGCTCACCGGCGGTAATTACCAGTTGGCCCTCGAGTGGTGCGAGCTGGTGCTGGCTCGGTATCCGTCTCATCCCGAGACGCTACGCGCGAAGGGGTCTATTCTGCTGCTCTTAGGAGAGCGGGAGAAGGCCATCGAAGTGTATGAAGAAGTCGAAGAGATCGAGTCCGATCCAACGGTTCGGAAGAAACTAGAAGAGCTACAGGGGCGGGGCAACCGCTAGGAGAACGCGACGTGCAGATAATTGGATTAGCGCTGTTGGGCTTCGTCATCTGGTACGGCTTCGGTGAACGCACCGATGTCACCATTTCGGCCTTCGATAGTCACGCCATCGTCATGGTTCTCGGTGGATCGCTGTCGGCCATTCTGGTGTCGTCGAGTGGCACCACTACCTGGCGTACCTTCGCCTGTCTTCGCGAGATTACGCCGGGGCTTGGCACGCTGGATGCGGCAAACGATGCCCTCGAGGCCGAGCGCGTTCAGCTGACGGAGCTGTGGCGTGACGGAAAGCGGGCGCAGGCGGTCGAGTTGGCAGAGCGAAGTTCGTTCCCAGCGATTACTCGGATGCTGGAGCTTGTGCTCACCCGCGCACCTGGGGCGGCCACGCACGCTGCGTTCACCGAACTGCAACACGCCGAGCTCAGTCGCTGGCAGCCCTCGGTGGGAAACTGGGAGCTGCTCTCCAAGTTGGCGCCGTCATTCGGTATGGTGGGTACTATCACCGGAATGATTCAGATGTTCCGCACCTTGGGCGAAGACACCAACATGGGTTCGGCCATCTCCCTCGCGTTGCTGGCTACGCTGTACGGCGTGGCGTTCGGCGCCGGAGTCGCCGGTCCTATTGGCCACTACCTCCGCGGACTTCTTGACGAACGGTTGGGCGTACTAGAGCGCTGTGAGCTGAGCGTCGCCGAGCTCATCGCGCGCTCGAGCACGGGCTCGGTGGGGAGATAGGCCGTGAAGCGACGTTCCCACATCAGTGACGAGGGATGGCTACTGTCGTATGCCGATCTCATCACCAACCTGCTGATCTTCTTCGCCATGATGCTAGGGGCGGCCGAGGTCAGTCGGTCCCGGATGCAGCAGATCGCGCAAGAACTCTCGGGCGTTGAACAGCCCGAGAGTCTGTCGTCGATTCAAGAGAAGATCGACGCTCAGATCGAGCGCGAAGGCCTCGAAGAGATGATCTCCACCGATCTCACCGACCAAGGCCTGAAGTTGTCGCTGAACTCGGGGTTGATGTTCGACTCCGGCAGCGCCACCATCCGAGGCGACCAAGCGTCCGTGCTCGACAGCATGCTGCAGACGCTGGTGCCCTACGGCCAACGCTATGGCTTCGCCATCGAGGGCCACACCGACTCTACGCCTTTCGGTGATGGTTTTTCCTACCGGTCGAATTGGGACCTGTCTACCGACCGCGCCAATGCGGTTCGCTTCCGCCTCGAAGGGGTGGGGGTCGATCAAGACCGCATTCGCGTGGAGGGGTATGCCGACACGATCGCGCTCCCCGAAGACGAGCTCGAGGGTCTGTCCGAAGAAGAGCGTTTAGCACGTCACCGCCGCGTCATAGTGAGGGTTTACTAATGGTCATCGTCCGTACCACGGTCATGATGGTGCTTATGGGACTGGGCAACGTAGCCTGGGCTCAATCTCAGGTCCCCGATCGCCAGATCCCGCCTTCGGTGCTTGCCGAACTTCGAGTGGTTGAGAACCGCTTCGACATCGCGCTTGCCGCAGATTGCGACGCCGAACGGTGCTTCTCGAAGGGCTGTACCTACGTCGATCACGCAGTCGCCGATCAACCTCGGTCGATGTCGCTCCCCGGACTTGGCCAAGACCCTGGGCCGGGCGGCGTGGGCTCGCAGGAGTATCTCACCCAGGCCTACTGCTCCTTCGCCTACGAAGACTCTGCCGACGCCAAAGACGTGCAGGGGCTGGCCCGCCGACTTCAGGGCAAGCTCACCAAGGGCTGGACCGTGGTCACGGTGGGCACCGAGCGCCTACAGCCGTTGGCGCCGTACCTACAGCAGCCGCCCGAAGAGGCCGAAGAGCTCCCCCTGGAGCCTGAAGAGGAAGTCGTCGAGATCAAGCCGGCCGACGACGCGCTAACGGGCGCCGTTGGCGAGCTTTGGAGCGCGCTGCTGCCGCACTTCTTCTGGATGATCGGCCTGGCGCTGTTCACGATCGCCGGCGTCCTGCTCATCTGGGCCTGGCGCCGGGTGGGCCGCGAGTCGGTCGAAGAGCAGATGCTGATGGCAGAGCTGATGCGCGGCGATTCTGGCCCGACCGGCGAAGAGGACGACGAGCCCAGCCCGGAGCCGGTCGACGACGCAGACTTTGTAGTCCAACAACAGGCCCTTTGGACCGAGCGTTTACTGACGATGGACGCCGAGCATCCCGACGTCGAGCTTCAGGCTCTCATCCGTGAGCTGCTTCGCACCGGCGAGCTGCCGCTGCTGGCGAAGGCCGTGCTGCACTTCCCCGAGCGCTTTCCGCGCGCCTTCCCGGCGGGCGGCGAGGTGGCCGAGGCCAAGCTGGCGCTCGCCGAGTATCTGAAGACGGTTGACGCCGATGAGCTGCTGTCTGACACCGAGTTCTTCAAGAAGCTGAACCGCCACGCGCTGTCCGCAGCCCTAAACTCCCAGAGTGATGCGCAGATGGTTCGCAGCCTGCGCGAGGATTTCGGTGCCTTCGGGCTGGCGTCGCTGATTGGTCGGCTTCCGCCGCGTCCGGGGGCGCTGCTGTTCGCCTTAGCGCCCACCGACGAGCAGCACGAGATGGTGCGGCTGATTGCGCCGCAGCAAGTGGCCGAGATGGCCGAGATGCTGCTCCGGTCCAACCGGATGGACCCCATCGAGACGGCGCACCTGTTCGACGTTGTGACCGCCGTTCGGGCCAATCAGCCGCTTCCCGACGCGCTGCCCTCCGACACCATCACCGACCGCGGCGCCGAGTTTAACGCCGTGGGTGCGCTCTCCGTGTTGCTTGAATCGTTGAGCGCAAGCCAGCGCGCAGCCCTCTTTGGTGAGTCTCTGGAGCGCTTCCAAGGTAGCCTGCCTTCTTGGTATCGGGGGATTCTCCTCGCCGATATGCTCTTCCAGCTGTCTACAGAGGCCCGCGCCGACTTGATGCTCCAGGTCGACGTTGAGACGCTCGCAGCTTGGCTGTCCCTGGTCGAGGCAAACACCCAAGACCGACTGCTGTCGGGGCTTCCCGATGCGCTGCGCACGTCGGTTCAAGCGTCGTCGGTGTTCCCGTCTCGCGCGGTTCAGCTCGCCAAAGCCGAACAGGGTCGGCAAGACTTGGCCCGGGCTTTCCAGATTCAGATCGCCCGTTCAGGGGTGTCCTTCGAGACCGTCGTCCGACCACAGGTTCAGGCCGATTCATGAGGCCAGGCCTCCGAACCCTGCTGCTGGCGCTGACTCTCGCGGGTCCTTCGTGCGGCAAGGTCCCGATTTACGGTGTTAATGCGGCTTTTTTACTGGCCGACGCGGCCTGGTTCGCGGAGGAGGAGACGCTCTTTGTGTTCTACGATGTGGAGGCTGAACAGGGCTTGGGCGAGCCTAGCGTCATCGAAATCACCTACACCACCGATGATGCGCGCGTGGACTGGACGCCCATTAACGAATTCGAACCGGTACACACCCACCTCGACGTGAACTGCGGCGCCCATTCTCTGTGCGGCAGCATGAGCATTCACGTGCCTATTCAGCCGCGGAACGTAGATATTCGACTGCGTTACCACCGCGACGGTCAGCTGGCGTTGGGTGCGGATGCGATTTATAATGTGAAGGGTCTGGGCCGGCCCCATAGTAAACGAAGCTTGGTTGTCTACGGTGTGTTCGACGAGCGCAACGAGTGGGTTCAGTGGCGGGCGCGGCATGAGGTTCCGACCGTTGTAAATGAACTGGCCGAGCGGTACGGGTTGCGGCGGGCGTTTGTGGTCAACGAGCAGCGCCACGGTACGAGTGAAATCGACTCCGGCACCGGTGAATATGGCTATGGCAGTGAGTGCCCGGATGTTTTTCCAGATATGGGAATCCCGCAAGTCGCGACGCTCGAGCGGGCGGTGTTCAACGACGAAATTTTGCCCCTAGATGCGTCCGATTCATCGCTGGTGTGCGCACAGGCCACCGTCACAGACGCGAAGGGTACGTTCACCACCGGGGCCATCGCCCAGAAGAATCCTGAGGTTCGAGAGGCCTTTCCGGTTCTGCGTAGCCCCGTTCACCAGGCCACGCCGATTCAGTTCTTCTTGGCCCCTTGCACCCGGGTCATCTCGGCCGAGCACGAAGCCATGCAGCGCCAGCGCCTGTTCATGCAGAACGAGCCCACCTACTGCATCGACGACTGGAACAGCGCTGGATTTGTGAACGGTCTGGTCGTCGCTTTCCGTGATGCGGTCGAGGCCGAGCGGGTGAACGGCCGAGATATGGTGCTGGTGGTCGCCGTGAACCAAGATGAGACAGGCGTCTCCGAAGCCGTCGAAGAGGCGCTACTGCAGGTCGTCCCCGACGAACGGCACCGGAGTTCTCCACGCCTTGCTGGGGCATTTGTGCTCGACAGCGATAGCCGAGGACTCGAAAATGACGAGCTAGCCCCTTCCACATTGTGGTGTCCATCCACGATTCCGCTCGATGAGCTCCCGGACGCATCCCAGCGCACCTGCGCGGCCTTGCCCGATCTGCCGTTGCTCGACCTAGGTCCTTTCTCGTTTGGCTCGCTGCAGATCTTGCCCACCCGCGACGCCTATCTCAACTTCCTCGACGATTACTCCGATGCCCAAGCGGGCGAGGCGACATCGTTGGTGTACCTGACGCCCGAATTCGCCACCACAGCCCAACACACCGACTTGGGGCAGTATGGCGTGGTCTCGTACCTCAACGGCGAAATCATCGACACCCTACCCGAGCACGCTTTCTCGTTCTGTACCCAAGAGGAGTCTCAAGCGTTTGTCGTTCGTACGGCGAGAATGCAGAATCCGTTGTTCAAACTTTGGCTGCAGCAGCAGTGCGCTCAGGGCTCGGTCCCGCAATCCATCTGCAGCGTTCCCTTCCAAGAGATGCTCGATTTGAGCGCTATCGCCGACTGGCAAAACCTCGCCGGCGAGACCACCTACGAGATCGGTGTCTTCTGGGACTTTCCATTCCTGATCCGGATGGAGTACGAGGCGGTGCTGGCGGGCAGCGTGACGGGCTTCGGGCTCAGCGTGCCGTTCGGCTTTGCGAGTCCCGCGGAGTCGTTCTATGGCACGCCGATGTGGCTCGAAGATGAGTTCTATATAGAACCTGCGCTTACGCAATGTGAGCGGTTCTGCGAGCACCCGACGTTTCACTCGGGAGGCGTGTACCACGTCACGAAGCC
>JAACDH010000069.1 GCA_009936995.1 Rhodobacterales bacterium | reverse complement strand
GCATGTGCGGGCGTTCTACAACCCCACCTCGAGTGACCCAACGGCGTTGCTCGAGCTTTGGCGAAACGGGGATTTCGACGCCCTCGAGACGGTCTCCTGGAAGACGCTCACTCAGCAACGGGGTGCAGCAGGGGTGCTGAATACGGGGCTCTTTGCCGCCTTCCTCGGCGGCGTCAAGATCAAGCGCCGCGCCCACCCCGCGTTAATGTTTCACGGCATTACCCAGGTCGAAAAGGGCGAAGCCACCGAAGGATACGAAAAGATCCGCGAGTATAAGAACGATTACGCGAGTGAATGGGCCCCGAAGTTTCGGGCTGTGGCGCTGTACTACGTTGCCCGCGAAGAGGAAGAGAAGGGCCAGCGCGAGCTGGCCATCGACTTGTTGGTGCAGTCGTGGTTGTTGTGGCCTAATGCCCAGGCTACGGACCGCATCGAGCACCTCACGGGTCGCCGCCCCAGCGCTAACAATTGGTATGGAAGGCAGTTCCCCGACTATAACCTCGAAGAGGTGGACTCCCGCGGTCGCACTGTGGGCCTGTACGACAGCCTGCAGGGTATGCAAGACCATCAGGTGTTGGTGTTGTGCATGCTTGGCGGCTACCGAGGCAACGAGATTTACGACGACTTTATGCGTCGGTATATGGCGAACATCGGCGGGTTCTACGAGTGGATCGGTTCACTACACGTGGTCACTCAAAGCGTCCGTCGCGACGAAGAACGCCCCGAGCATTACGCCGGCGAAGATCTGCTGGTGAGCACGGGCGCATCCTTCCAGTTGCTCGAGGACTATCGGGCCTTTGTGCAGCGGGCTGTCAAGCCGCCCAGTGTGCCCACCGTCTACGTGCTTAATCGAAAGGGGGTGGTGCTTCACGAGGGGCTTCTCGACGGCCTAGCGTTGTGGAACACCTTGGCCGACGCCGGCCGACGGCGCATGGAACCCCTCCTCAGGAGGTAGCGTGAAGCGCGGAACAGTAATCGGTGCAGGTCTAGCCGCCGCCATGTTGGGCGTGGGTGTCGGATTATTCTTGAGCGAGACACCAGTGGCACCCAACATCGGCGTCACGCAGCCGCCAAAGCCGCGTCCCGTCTTCGTGAAGGGTCACTACAATTTCGCGCCCCTCGACGGCGCGCTCGACCGGATGATGTCCGAGAACGAGCTGCCGGGACTTTCTATGGTGGTCCTGCGCAATGGCGAGGTCATCTACGATCGGTCCATCGGGGAAGTAGACGGCAGCACCGTGTTTACCATCGGTTCCGCGAGCAAGTGGCAGAGCGCTGTGGCCATCATGTCGCTGGTCGAAGAGGGCGTGTTGAACCTCGACGACCCGCTGTCCAAGCATGTGCCGTCGATGCACGCCAATAAAGTAAAGTCCACCATTACGCTGCGACAGGCGCTGTCTCACCAGACGGGAATGACGGCAAAACACGCGTGCCTACGCGAATACACACTTCCGCTGTCGTCTTGCGTCGACCAAATCGCCGTAGAGCCCTTGGTCGCGCTCCCGGGAACGAAATTTGGCTACGGCAGCTTGTCCTTCCACGTTGCCGCTGGGGCCGCTGAGTTGGCCACGGGAAAGAGTTGGCGAGAGATTTATCAGGAGCGAGTAGCCCTGCCTCTGGGCATGGACAACACCCGATTTGGTCGGGCCGGACGCTCCGAGAACCCGGGAATCGCGGGCAACCTCAATACCTCCCGCGACGACTACGCCCATTTCCTTGAGATGTTTCGAAACTACGGCGAAATTGATGGTTTGCGCATCCTCTCTGAAGAGACCGTGCGCATGATGGAGCTAGACCAGGTTCCCGCTGGGCTGCCTACGCACGGTCATGTTCCCGACCGGCACTGGGGTTCGAAACACTCTATCTACGGGCTGGGCGTGTGGCGTGACCTCGAGGATCGTCGAGGCCGATTGGTGGTGTCATCGAGTCCCGGAAAGTTTGGGTTCACCCCGTGGATCGATCGTCGGCTTGGGGTGGTCGCTGTGCTCTCCACCGAGTACAATGCCCGCACCGTTGAAGAGGACGATAAGCCGGATCCTTTCGCGGTTATCTACCAGATTTGTAACATCATCGACCAGGCGGATCGCGGCCCGGTGCGTCAACCCAACCCGCGCTGTCTTAGGGGGCCCCAACGGGGGAAAGCAGGCCCAGGTTGACCAGCTCGCGGCGCAGTGTCCACGAGAACGCCATTCGTCCTTCGGCGCTGAGGTGGTCGGCGTCGTAGAAGCGGTCGGTGTCGTCGAGAAACAGCTCGGAGAAGTCGAAGTAGTGCACGCGCGGGTCTTTAAGGAGCTCTTCGAGCCGGAGGTTGTCTCGGGGATGAACCGCGCCTAATGCCGTGGCGGTTTCGAGGTACAGGCGGTCTACGGGAAAGCTGACCAGGACCACTTCAATGTCGCGGCCTCTCAAATCGGCGATTAGGCGACGCTGAGCGGCGACGAGGGTGGCGTCGGCTTGGACGCCGAGGCCGAAGTGGGTGGTCGCGACCTCGACACCGTCTCGGCGCCGCATACGAGCCGGTTGTTGGGCGGAGCTGTGTTGTTTAAAACCACGGGTGTGCATGATTCGCTGTTCGATGGTGTTTAGTTCACCGGCGTAGGGAGCCAGGTTTGCCTTGGTCCAGCGGGCCATGTACGACCAGCGATCGTCGCGTAGAGTTCCCAGCTCAGCCCAATCGACGTAGCGGCCCCAGATGCGCTCGGGCTCCCAGGTGTCGGCCTTCCAGCCGCTGTAGGCGACGTGATCGAAGGGCAACACCACCAGTCGAATTCGGGCTGGATGGCGATCGAGTAGCCACGGAACCCGGTAACTGGACTTCAGGTAGTGTTCTCCGGCGACGGCGACGTTGAGACTGTGGCCGAGGATCGCAGGTTCGACCGCGTTTTGCGCGTGTGAGCCGCCCACCACTAGCACGTCGAGTGGCTGGCGGTGACGGATAAGGGTCCGGTCGAGCTCCACCAGGCGATGAGAACCTGGAATCGTCAGGAGATACGCAACGGATAGGAGTACGTGTAGGACCCCAGCGATTGCCAACCACTGGGCGAATCGAAGCGCGGTCTTGGGTGAAGCGATAGCTTTTCTCCGGGTGTTCCGTCCGACGAGCCCAGTTTAGCGTCTTGCTTTGCACGAAGCACTTGTTTCTGGCACGCGACCTGTGCTCGAATAAGTAGTTGAAACTCAAGCAGGTCTGATGCGTCCCTTCACTCTCCTCTACTTTATGATGCCGCTCTTGTGTCTGTCCGCCAGGTCAGCCCACGCGCAGAGCGTCTTTCTGAGTGAGGACTTCGACTGCTCGGATGAGGCGAACTTCGCGGGTATTGCCGGTCAGCATGGTTGGTCTGCTCAGTGGTCCGGCGACTCTTGGGAGACCCTTACAACGGGTGGCGTCGCACCCACCACCGATCTTAATTCTGGTTTTTTTGGCGGTCTTGTGGACGGCTATGAGAACTTCCTTTTGACCGGTGCGCCGTTGATGGCCGATGTTGCGATCGAAGTCACCATCGCCAACAGTGATGACGACGCCACGGGTTTGGTGATTCGCTACCAGGAGACCGGCGCCTACTACGCCTGCTATGGCTCCGGCCACGCCGCGCCCTCCTGTGCCGGAGGGTTTACCAACGGACCTGGGTCGGTGCTGATGAAGGTGGACACCTCAATCCTTTGCCTCGACGACTACAAAGTGGCGTCTAGCATCGCATTACCCCCGATGGGTATCAGTTACGGCATGCGGCTATCGGCCGTGGGCAACGTCATCACCTGTAGTTTCGACTACGATCTGGACGGCGTGTTCGGTACCGGCGGCGACCAGGTTCTTGAGTACGTCGACCCCAGCCCGTTTGCTCAAGGCCTCATCGGGCTGTACTCCTTCGATAACGGCGGTACGAACGTTGGACCGAATCTGGTCTCCTACGACGATGTGCTCATCGAGATATTCGACCCCGACGCCGATGGTGACGGGCTCTCCGATGCCATCGAAGGCGTGATTGGCAGCGACGCTAACAACGCCGATTCCGACGGTGACGGCATCTCTGACCGGGACGAAGTGGGGCTGCCCATCACGCCCCACGACACAGACGGCGACGGCACCATCGACATGCTCGACGACGACAGTGACGGTGACGGGCTGCTCGATTTTATTGAGGCGGCGGTGGGCGGCGGTTTGGCCGACTCCGATTGTGACGGTTTGCCCGATCAGCGAGATCTTGATTCCGACGGCCCCGATGGTTGGCCAGATGAAATCGATAACTGCCCCACCATCTTTAGCGGAAATTTCGACAGCGATAACGACGGCATGGGCGATCTCTGTGATCCTGACCCCAACTCGGCCGACACCGACGGAGACCTACTTCTAGACGGCGACGAAGCCTACCTCTATGGCACGGACCCCACAAACGCCGACACCGATGGCGGGGGTGCCTCAGATTCTGCCGAGATCTTCTTCGACCTCACCGATCCCTTCGACGCCAGCGATGACATGATCTCCGACAGCGACGGTGATGGCCTCTCGGACTCCGACGAGATCGATGTTTACGGAACCGATCCCTTCGACCCCGATACCGACGGCGACGGCCTTAGCGACGGCCTCGAAGTGGACGTCGGTAGCGACCCTCTGCTGGTCGACACCGACGGCGACACGCTCACCGATGGCGACGAGGTGAACATTTGGTTCACCAATCCCAGCGACTCCGATTCCGACGGTGATGGCGTCGACGACAACTCCGAAGTCCTCGTGCACGGAACCGACCCGAACAACACCGACACGGACGGCGACACGCTCTCCGATCACGACGAGCTGGCCGCTTACGGAACCGAACCCACCGTGGCCGACACCGATGGCGATGGCCTGCAAGATGGCGAAGAGGTCGGCCTAGACTCCGACTCCGACACCATCGACGACGCCCTCGAGACCGACGATGACGGCGACGGAATTCCGACCGCCGACGAAGACCTTAACGGCGACGGCGACTGGAGTGACGACACGGACGGCGACGGGATGCCCAACTACCGCGATGCCGACGACGACGGCGACGGCGTGCCCACCGCCAACGAAGACGTCAACGGCGACGGCAACTGGGACAACGACGATCTAGACGGGGACGGCATCGCATCCTACCTCGACGATGACGAGGTGGACGTCAGTCGCGACACCGACGGCGACGGCATCACGGACGTCCAAGAGGGTATCATCGGCTCCGACCCCTCCAGCGCCGACACCGATGGGGACGGCTTCTCCGACGGCGACGAGGTGGGCGACATCAACAATCCTACCGACACCGATGGCGATGGCACGCCCGATCTACGCGACGCCGACGACGACAACGACGGTCTCCTCACCGAGGACGAGAGCGACGGGGGTACCGCTCTCGACTCCGATGGCGACGGCATCCCCAATCATCTCGACAGCGACAGCGATGGCGATGGCGTCATGGATGGGCGCGACCCCTTCCCCCTCGACCATGGTGGCGACGGCGCAGACCACCCGGGCGGCTTCAGTCCGTCGTACGGCTTCGGCTGTTCGGTGCGCTCCGGGGCACCGGTCGGCTGGCTCAGCTTGCTGGCGTTGGCGCTCGTGGTGCGTCGTCGTTGAGCCGTCCGTTCAAGCGGATTTGCGTGTTCTGTGGCTCTCGAAAAGGTGCAAACCCCGCCTATGAAGAGGCCGCGCACGCGCTAGGTACCCTCCTCGCCGAACGGGGTATCACGCTAGTCTATGGCGGCGGAAGTGTAGGACTCATGGGCGTCATCGCCGACGCTTGCCTCGCCGTTGGTGGCGAAGTCATCGGAGTCATTCCCAAGAAGCTCAACGATCTCGACGTTGGCCACGATGGCCTGACGTTCAAGGAGGTGGTCGGCGGTATGCATGAGCGAAAAGCTCGAATGGCAGAGCTTAGCGACGCATTTGTGGCCATGCCCGGCGGCTACGGCACGCTCGAAGAGGTGGCCGAGGTGACTACGTGGTCCCAGCTGAATGACCACATGAAGCCCGTTGGTGTGCTGAACATCGCCGGCTACTGGGACCCCCTGCTGGCGCAGGTGGCTCGCATGGTAGACGAAGGCTTTGTGCACGAGGTTCACCGTGGCTTAATCGTGAACTCCGAGAGCCCAGCTGCCTTGCTCGAACGGCTCGAGGCGGCACGCATTCCGGAGCTCAGTGAGTGGCTCGGCCAGGGACGCTAAATCGCACCAATCTCTTGTAGCTGGGTCAGAAGATGATCAAGGATTTCCGGTGTAAACCGGTCGTCTGCGTCGAGCAGATCTGCGCGGGTGTGCTCGCCGTCGAGGAGCTGGAGCAGCTGGATGGCGAGGGGGTGTACCAACACCGGCTTGATGGCGGCCTCCCAAGCGACGGCGCCCACGGTGGTGACCTGGCCGTTCTCGGACAGCCGAGGCAGGACGAGGCCACTACAACGTGTCTGGGGCCGGAGGGTCGCCTTGTGGATTTTGGGCGTGCCAAGTAGGTCGTCGAAGTGTTCGGGGGTGTCGTCGACCAGCAGGCCAGCCAGACCGAATCGGCGGAAGAGGCGCTGTTTGGGGTTGGATTCTTCGAGTGTGGCCAAGGCGGCTTGGCTGAGTTCGTCCCACGGAACGGGTGACTCAAAGCGAATCGCTGCGTACTCGCCCGAGGCGACGGAACTCAAGAGTTCGTCCAGCATATCGACAATTTCGTCGCCCTGAACAGAGCGGACGGGCGGCGTGTCGAGCGGCTCTTTGAGGGCGACGAAGGTGTTGAGCACTGTAGCGGTTGCCGGGGCGCCGTCCGCGCGTCCTCGGATGACCACGTCGAAGGGGCCTTCGCCGGCCTCCCGTTCAATCCAGTCGACGTCGGGCATGGGCCAGCGGCGGTCGATGGTTTCGGGCCAGCCCAGGGCCATGCCGACCACGTGCATGGCGCGTGAGAGGATGAGCAGCGCTTCGCCGTCGGGGCCAGCGACCCAACGATCTCGGGCGTCATCGACAACGGCCGCCAAGGGCCAGGTGTCGAGGAGGGCGTCGACGAGGCTAGGGGCCATGCTGAGTCGGCCAGCGCGGGCGATGTTGTTGAGGCGATCGGCGAGTACCTGGCGCACGCCACCCGAGATGACCTCGGAGCGCAGCAGTTGGTCGCGCATGCGGATGCCGAGGTCGACTTCGCCGTCGCGTTCTACACCGTGCGGCGGGTACGGGCCGGGTGGGTAGACCTTGGTTCGTGACTCACTCAACATCTGTCGCTCCCTGACGGTATGGCGCATGTAATTCGGACCCCTGTTTGCGGCGAGTCGGCGGTCAAGCTGCGGTGTTTTCGAGGCCTCCTGATTTCATACCTTCCAGAGGGTCCGACCGATTGACGGACACCGAAACCACTCCTGGCCGATAGGCGATAGCGCTTGCCATCCCCGTCAGTCCAGTTAGCGGACAGAACAGGAGGTCTGGATGTTCCGAATGTCGATGCGAGTGGCCGGGCTGGCGCTGGTTCTAGGATGCGGTGGCGTTGATGAACCCGAGGTGGCCGAGGTCTGCGACAACGGCCTCGACGATGACAGAGATGGCGTCGAAGACTGCGACGATAGCGACTGTAGCGCCGACGCGGCGTGTACGCTGACGGGCGACACCGGCACTACCATGACGACCACCATGACCACCAGCACAACGGCCCCCACCGGCGTCACTAACCCCTCTTCACCGCTGGTCTTGGTGATGGACCCCTCTTACGACTTCCAGAATGAAGCGGGCCTTACGGCGTGTCCACAGAAAATCGGTCGGATGGTTGCCCAAAATCCCACGGCCGAAGACGCCCACTTGGTGATGTCGGCCGACGCGCCCGCGCTGATGGACGGCGTGATTGAGTTCGACAACACGGGCATAGGCGTCACCTCGCGTTTCATCGACGAGACGGTCCCTGCCCAAGGTGAGATGTTGGTGGAGATCTACTACACGTGCAACGCGACGTCTTCGTTCAACACCTGGTTCCACGTCACCTTCGATACCGCGACCGAGGCGAACGGCGCCGACATCTTCGTGAACGGCTTCTTGCTGTAAAGCGTGAGAACCGCGCTGGTGGAGGGTACCGTCGACGCCTAGGAGAGATGCGAACCCGGGCCGATACACCCACTACGAACTCGGCATGAATCCGGCGTCGAAAATATTACAATCTACTAATCCACGCAAAATGAGCGCAGCTTACATCAAACTGCATAAAAGAGCGCAATTTACTTGGCATGATGACTGCATAGTATATGATTAGGAGGTAATCATGTTCTCGTTCATCTACCACTGGTTCATTGGTTCGGCGCCCGCAGCAGCTGAG
>JAACDH010000068.1 GCA_009936995.1 Rhodobacterales bacterium | reverse complement strand
TCTGGTTCTGGTTCTGGTTCTGGTTCTGGTTCTGGTTCTGGTTCAGCCACATTTTCGACGACTGCGAGGGTCATCTCGACCCAGACGGGCTCGTCTTCTACACGGGGCTCGATCTGAGAGGCACCGCCGGCGAACGCAAGATGAAACAGGAGGCTGACCGCACCCGCGGCGATTACGCCAAAGCGTTCGCGAATTGGGACCTTCTGCAGCACGGTGGCCTTCACGGCGAGCGCTCCGTCACCGGAGCGATGCCCTGACCGAGAGTGGCGGGATCGGGGGGCACGGCGTCGGCCTTGTCGATGTTGATGGCGAACTTGGTGATGCCAGCGGTCTTCACGACGTCGATGAGCCAGACTACGCGGCCGTGGGCGACGGTCTTGTCGGCAGAGATGAGGCAGACCACCTCTTCGGACTCGGCTTTGGCGGCATTGAGACGCGCCTTGAGCTGGTCGAGGGTGAGCAGCTCGCCGTCTAGGGACAGCCCACCGTCTGCGGTGAGGGTAAGCCCGAGGCTGTTGCTCTCGGTGGCTTCGCCGGAGGCCGCTTCGGGCAGGTTGACCTTAATGGAGTCTTTGACGATGGTGGAGGCGGTGACCATAAAGATAATCAGCACCACCAGGATGATGTCGACGAAGGGGGTGATGTTGATGTCGGAGATGACGTCATCATCTCCGCCACCAATGCGACTACCCATGGGCCGTCGCCTCGCCCTCGAGGCGGGCCAAGACCAGCTGGGCCAGGCTCTCGGTGCGGGAGGTGCGAGACTTCACCCAGCGGATGAAGACGTTGTAGAGCACGACCGCGGGGATGGCGACGATGAGGCCAACGGCGGTGGCGACCAAGGCCTCGGAGATGCCGGCCATGACGGCGTCGCTGGCTTCGGCACTGTTGAGGGCAAGGTCGTTAAACGCCCTGATGATGCCGAGCACCGTGCCGAACAGACCGAGGAAGGGCGCGTTGGACCCCACGGTTGCGAGAAAGGGAAGGCCGCGCTCCATCTGCATCTTTTCGGCGGTCAGCGTACCGGCCATGGCCTTTTCGGCGGCATCGGCGCCGAGGGGAGCCAGCTCGAGTCCGGCGGCCAGCACCCGAGACTCGCAGCCATCGAGCTTGTTGAGCTTCACGGTGAGTTTGGAGCGGTCACCGTCTTTAAGGAAGCTGTTTACCGCCTCTTGGAGTCCCGAACGGTCGGTACTGTCTTTGACCAAATAGACGCTTCGTTCGATGGCTACGGCAATACATCCCACAGACAGGATCACTAACAACCAGAGCACCCATCCGGCCCCCAACAGGGCAAAGGACATCATTCCTTGTTCGAGCACGCCGCCTCCGCTCATTCTGAACAACGTTGGTTTAGCGCGAAGGGACTTCATCCGCTTGTCTCGGAGTGTTGCAATTCGACATCGGACGTTCACTCCCAACCTTGGACGACCAAACAAAAAAACGGGGTCTCCGCGTATCGCGAAGACCCCGTTAGAATATGGAGGCGGCACCCGGACTCGAACCGGGGAATGGAGGTTTTGCAAACCTCTCCCTTAACCACTTGGGCATGCCGCCAGGCATTCCGAACAAGCCGAACATGAAGTGTGGCTGGTTTGGAGACCCGGGTTTATTGGACCTGGGGTTCTCGTCAAGGGCTTTTCGCTATAGAGAGCTTCATGCTGTCGTTGGTGGTCATCGCGAAGAACGAAGCCGATCGCTTGGAATCGTGCTTGAACTCGGTCGATTTTGCAGTCGAGAAGATCGTGGTTGAGTCTGGCTCGTCGGATCGCACTGTCGAGGTTGCCGAGGCCGCGGGTGCCAAAGTGATCTGTACGGACTGGCCCGGACATGTCGCACAGAAGAATCGGGCCCTGGCGTTGGCCACCCAACCCTGGGTCCTCTCACTCGACGCCGACGAGCGCCTGAGTCCCGAAGCGGCCTCGCAGCTGCGCGAGGCTCTGGCCAACCCCGGTGATGCGGTGGGCTTCAGTTTCCCCCGCTGCTCCACTTGGCTAGGCACCGCCATTCGCCACGGCCGCTGGTATCCGGACCGCAAGCTGCGGGTAGTCCGACGCGGTCTGGCCAAATGGGGTGGGGACGACCCCCACGACCAATTGCGCGTGGACGGCCCGGTTGTCCGGTTGACCGGAGACATCTTGCATACGCCATATCGCAATTTCGGCGAGCATATGAACACCATCGACCGCTACTCGGAGATCTCGGCCCGGGTGCTCACCGGTCGCGGCGTTCGCGGACACTGGTACGACATCGCCTTTCGACCACCGCTACATTTTGTAGATGCGTATGTTGTTCGTCGCGGATGTCTAGATGGCGTTTCCGGATTGGCCCTCGCGGGCTTGGGATCTGCTCACGTGCTGGCCAAGTGGACGCGCGTGTGGCTGCGGAGTCGAGAAACGTGAAGATCGCGTTTATCCTACGTAATTTTGGGGGTGTAGGGGGAACTGAGAAGTACTCGGGAGACCTGGCGAGCTGGCTGACTCGATCCGGTCATCAGGTACACGTGCACAGCGCACATCTTCACCTGTTGACGGTGTCGAGGGCCGGAGTGGTACCGCATCCCATGGCTTGGGCCGGCCGAGGTTGGACCGCCGAGCGCGATTTTGTGCGACTGGCCGATCAGATTCCCCGGGACCGCTACGATTTGGTGCAAGGGTTTGGCCGCAGCACTCACCACGATGTTTTTCGAGCCGGTGGTGGCGCCCATGCAACGTGGCTAAAGGCATCAGGGACAACGCTCTTTCGTCGCCTACGAGCGAGTCTGTCGTTCTATGAGCGCTGGTGTCTGAAGGTGGACCACGAGGCTGCGTCCAAGGCGCGGATCGTATTTTGCAACTCGGAGATGGCAGCGGCCGATGTGCGCCGTGTGCATCAACTGGCGGAGGAACGGGTGCGGGTGATCCGAAACGGTGTGGATGGGCAGCGATTTAGGCCCAGTGCGCAACGGCGGCAGGCTGCACGGGCCCATTGGGGTGTGCCGGACGGCGGTCGTGTGGCGCTGTTCTTGGGCAGCGGATTTCATCGGAAAGGCCTAGAGACGGCAGTGCGTGCCTTCGCGAAGTCTGCGCGGTCCAAGGACCGGCTGGTGGTCATGGGGAGAGATTCTCAGGCGGAAAGACGGCTTCAGCAAGCGAGGCAAGTCCTGGGCGATCGACTGGTGGCCAGCGGACCGGTGCAAGACCCCGAGGCCTGGCTTCCTGGCGCCGATGCGACCCTGTTGCCCACCCGCTACGACGCGGCCGCGAACACCACCCTCGAAGCGCTGGCGTGTGGGGTGCCGGCGGTCACCAGTCGAAAAGATGGCAACCATGAGATCGTGCCATGCGTAGACTGGGTCGTAGCCGATCCGGATGACGCTACGGCTTTTGGGCGCGCACTCGATGCGGCCTGGTCAGCAGGAGAGGCGGCGTCGATGACGTGTCGAACAGTGGCAGAGGAGTGGACGGTGAACAGAAATGGGGCGGCCGTAGAGGCGCTGTACAACGAGGTGGCCGGTGTCTGAGACCCGACTCAAACGCTGGAGTGGCCGAGCGCTTCGCCTGGGTAGAACACTAGCTATCGGTGGCACGGCGTTGAGTATCGTGGCGACGTTGGCCCTGGGCTACCAGTATCGCGAGCAGGTGCTGCTCAACCCGGGCGACCACCTCGAACGAAACCATATTCGCGGTATCATCGCTCAAGAGTCGCCGGTGTACTATCGCGACGGAACCACCCGAGTGGGCGTGTTCTTCGAGGCCGAGCACCGGGCGTATGTGTCGCAGCAAGACCTACCGTTGCCCTGGGTAATGGGTATCGTTGGCGCCGAAGATGGAAAGTTCTGGTCTCACTTCGGCATCGACGTGCTCGGCATCTCGCGGGCCATGCGCGACAACCTCATCGCTGGCAAGATGGTGGCGGGTGGCTCGTCGCTGACCCAGCAGACGGCGAAGAACATTTACTACCGGCCCGACCGCTCCATCAAGAGCAAGCTGGTCGAGCTGCTGAACGCGCTGCGGCTTGAGGCCCACTACGAGAAGGGCGAGATCCTTACCTTTTACGCCAACCAGTTTCATGTCACCGGTAATGGTCGGGGGTTGGGCATTGGCGCTCGGCACTTCTTCAACAAGGAAGTGGAGGACCTCAGCGTCGCCGAGGCTGCCTTCTTGGCCGGCCTGGTGAAGGCGCCGTCTCGGTACGATCCGTTCCTGGGCGACGACGCGCGGCGGGCCAAAGCGGTTCAGGCTGCAGACGGTCGGACGCGGTACGTGCTGGGTCGGATTGTGGCGGTCGACGTCGAGAAGCTGGTCGGTGAGCGCCCGCCCAAAGGCGATACAGCCGCCGAAGCCGATTGGCAAAAGAAGCTGATGGCCGGCCGCGCGGTCAAGGTCGAGGCCCAGCGACTGCTCGATGACGGCGTCAACCTCGAGTTCCATCGTGGAACCTTCCGCTACGACGCGTCGGCGGTCCTAGACGAGGTGGCCCGCCGGTTGGCCGAGCCGCCGTTCGACGATGTGCTTGCGTCAGCGGGCATCGACGATCCGGCGACCGCGGGACTTCAGGTGGTCACCACGCTGGACGTGGGCGCACAGCGGGCGGCCATCTACGGTCTGTGGCATCACCTGACGGTCGTCGGCATCCAGATGGAGAAGTACGGCGCCAGTGACTTGATCCGCAGTGGGCGCGGTCCTCGCTACGATGCTCAGCGGGTTCCGGTGGTACACGAGTTCCGCTTGGCCACGGTCACCGGCGAGCGCGAGGTGTCCGGAAAACGCACTCTCGACGTCGATCTGGGTGGCTACAGCTGCCACGTCGATCGCGCGGGCTTGGTGCGGGTGGCGGCGGCCATCGTCCAAGGCAGCAAGGGCAACCAATACAGCAAGGCCCAGACCGCCAATGTCAACGCCGTGGTCGACGCGCTGCCCGCCGACTCGGTGGTGTACGTGAGCGTTCGCGAGGTCACCGCAGATGGCCCGCTGTGCGATCTGGAGCTCACCCCGGAGCTGCAGGGGGCTACGATGGTGATGGAGCAAGGCGAGATCCGGGCCATGGTCGGCGGTAATGACAATCGTAACCTCAACCGTGCGACAGCCCTACGACAGATGGGGTCAACCTGGAAACCTCCTGTTTATCCCGCGGCCATGCAGCTGGGGTGGTCTCCCGAAGACGAGCTGCTGAACGAGCGTCAGGTGTTTCCATTTAGCACCACCTTCTACTATCCGCGTCCCGACCACAGCCCTGCGCCCGTGGTGTCGATGTCGTGGGCGGGGGTGAACTCCGAGAATCTGGCGAGCATTTGGATGCTGTACCACCTCACCGATCGGTTGGACGGTGAGCAGGTGCGTGCCCTTGCCGTGTCCCTCGACTTGGCCCAGCGCAAGGGCGAGGACATTAAGGACTACCGCACCCGCATCCAAAAGGCGGGCGTATTGGCGACCCGCGGTCGGGTGAAAGAGGGCGTGTTCCTTCGGGCGCGTCGCGAGGTCGTCGCGGGCCTCGACGAGGGGACCTCCCCTGGTGATGCGCTGGCGGTGAACTCCATGCTGTACGGCTGGAACTTTGATAGTGAGCGGGATCGTGTCAGTCGGGAAGGACCCGAAGCGCGGGCGTGGAAGAATCGCGCCCTCGACAACAGCTGGCGACACCTGCAGCCGATGATGCAGCCCTGCGCCGAGCAATATCGCCGTCTGAAGAGAAGCTACAGTCGCGGATTAGCGCCAGACGCCCTCGAGGTCTCCGATCTGTCGGTGCTGCTGGACGGTGAGCAAGTGCGCGTGGCCTGTGGTGCCATCCCCAGCGGGTACGTGATGCCCGACCCGGACTTCTTTATTGAGCTCGCGGGCGGCGGGGGCGCCGAGGCGTTGACAGACGCAGCGCCGTCGGTCGACACCCAGCCTAAGCCCGCTCCGCGTCGGGGCTTGAAGCTCCGCGACTGGATTCCCGAGTCGGTGCCCGGATTCGGTCCAAAGCTTACGGATCGGCCCGATCTCGCGACCCTGGACGGTGTTCGTATGGACGACCGGGTGCATCTGGGCACCTTGCGGTCCTTGGCCGGCGCCATCGAGCGTCGAGAGCTGTCACAGTCGCTGGCCACCGAGCAACCGGAGCTTTATTCGCCAGAGGTCCTCTATTGGCACCAGGACTTTCGGGTGCTGCTGTCCTTGCGCTACCTCTCGTCCCTGGCCGAGCAGTACGGCGTCCAAACCGATATTCCACCGGTGCTCTCGCTGCCTTTGGGCGCCACTGAGATCACCCTCGAAGAGTCGGTGAGTGTGTATGGCGGCATCACCAGCGGACGGAGCTGGACCTTCCCAGGCGCCACGGGCGGCTTAACGGGCAAGCGGTTGCCCAGTCCGTCGTCGCCTGCGCTGCTGATCGCCGAGGTTCGCGATGTCGACGGCAATGTGCTCTACCGGGCCGCTCCAGAGTCCGTCGAGATCGCCGAGCCGCAGATCGCGGACATGACCTCCCACATTCTCCGCAACGTGGTCGAGTACGGTACCGGTCGCCGGGCGACTGTGATCGCGGATGGCGGGCGCCAGATCCCTGTGGGCGGCAAGACGGGCACCACTAACGACTTCCGAAACGCCGCCTTCATGGGCTACGCTCCCGTGTGGCAAGACACCGGCTACAGCGCGGTCCACGGCTTCGCGGTCGGCGTATACGTAGGCTACGACGACAACCGCTCCCTGGTCCAGGGCCGCATCAAGTTGGCCGGCTCATCGGGGGCGCTTCCGGCCTGGATTGGCACCATCGAGGGCCTGCGAGACGTGGGTCTGTTGGGGACGCCGAGTTCGGATCTACAGTTCGAAGAGGGCACCACCAGCTGGCCCTTGGTGGTCGACGCTGACTTGGTCTCCCTTCCTGTGGCCGACAAGGTGGGGCTGCTCCTCGACGAGCCGGGTCCCGACGCGTATGCCCCCGGTTCACCTAGCGTGCTCACCCACGAAACAGCGGAGGAGCCGGACGTCGATTATCGACCTGTCCAGCGTCCTCCGCGAATTCATCCTAGAACCGACGCCCCGCACGAGCGGCCGCCGATCATCTGGTGGCGTTTGCCATAGGGGCTACTCTTCGGAAGCGTCTTCCTCGGAGTCGCCGGCCTCGGCCTTCTCTTTGGCTTCGGCTTCTTCCTTCTTGGCGTCGGCCTTGTCTTTCGCCTTCTTCCACTTCTTGGCGCCCTTGGGGTCTTTCTCCCAGTAGATGGCTTCGCCGAGCTCTTCGTGGTCGATGATCTCGTAGGCGTAGCCCTTGGCGTCGAGCTGTTCGGTCACGACATCCTTGGGGCCTTCCATGGAGGTCCATGCGTGGTCTAGGCAGCCCTCGACCAACCGGGTGAGGTCGGCGGCGCTGACTGCTGCGATGCGGTCGCCCTTCTGCTCGACCTCTTCCCACGTGTCATCGCTAATGATGGCGCCGCCTACGCGACCTGCCATCTGCTCAACGGACTGGTTGCCCACGCCGCTGCTTCGGTTGAGGCGCAGCTGGAGGAGCTTGATCTCGTCGGGGTCGATGTCACCGGACTCTACACGCTCCACCGAGTGGCGGAAGAACTCCACG
>JAACDH010000474.1 GCA_009936995.1 Rhodobacterales bacterium | reverse complement strand
TTCTTGGTTCGCGCCGCCGCCCGATCCTTGAGTTGTTGGCGTGCCCCTGTCACCGCCTGCCCGACCTCCTCGGGACAAACACAAGCATCGCAGCGACCACACGGAGCGCCACACGCTCCTAGGAACCAGTGAACCAGAGCCTGTTCGCGACATCCCTGCCCGAACACGTAGTCTTGTAGGCCCTTCCAGCCGGCCTCTGCCCCTGCTGACGAAGTTTTGCCTCGTAGTCTGGCCTGTGTGACCGAGTCGCCCGGACCGTACAGCAACACGCATTCGGCGGGCTCACCGTCGCGTCCTGCTCGACCAGCCTGCTGATAATAGGCCTCTAAGCTCCCCGGTGCCTGCACATGACAGACCAAGCGAACATCCGCATGGTCGATGCCCATACCAAAGGCCGTGGTCGCCACCAAGACCAGGTGCTTGCCCGACTCAAAATCCGACTGTGCCTTGGCCCGAGCGCCCGCCGTTCGACCCGCGTGGTACCAGCCCACTTTGAGCTTATGGGCCTTGAGCGCCTTGGCGACCGCCACCACCTTTTTCCGCGTCGACGCATACACCACCGCGCGACCGGCGACCGGCTTCTTGCCCACACCAAGCTCGGCCAGAATTTCGACACAACGGGCAACTCTTGCCTTGTCTCCCGTGTGGTGTTCCACCGTGAACCGTAGATTTTCTCTTTCGAATGCCCCGGACACATGAAGCGGTTCTTCCAAGCGCAGAGCATCTGATATTTCGTCGAGCACCCGCCGGGTAGCCGTAGCCGTAAGAGCGATGATCGGAACGTCAAACGTGGACTTTAGGACATCGAGCTTGCGGTAGTCCTTGCGAAAGTCGTGTCCCCACTCGCTGATGCAGTGGGCCTCGTCGATTGCCACGGCGCTGATGCCCACCTTGGCCAGCCACACTCGAAACCGCTTTACACCCAACCGCTCGGGGCTGCAGTAAATGAGCGCCGCGCCACCTGCCTCGGCCAACGTTTTCTTTTGCTCGTCCCACGGGATGCCAGAGTGCAGCATTCGGGCGTCGACACCGCCGGCTTTCAGCGCCGCTACCTGGTCCTCCATCAAGGCAATGAGCGGGCTCACCACCAGCATGGGCCCCCTGCCTTGGGCGGCCATGACCACGGCTGGAACCTGGAAGCAAAGCGACTTACCACCGCCCGTCGGCAGCAACACTTGTACGTCTCGTCCGCCGAGCAGCGCGTCAATCGCAGCGCGCTGGCCCGTGCGAAAACCCGGGTGGCCGAAGACCCGCTTTACCACCTCATCGGGCGTCATTCTTCCTCCGTAATTCGCTCGGCCGGGCGGACCTCTAGGGCGTCTTCAACCTCGGGTCCAGCCGGTGGAACGGACAGCGAGGCCTGCTCGACATCGAGAACTTCGGGCTCGAGGGTTCCTGAGATCTCCAGAGGTGCCACGTTCTGTCCCATCTCGACCCTGAACCACTGCAACAGCTCGGGGACCGTACCCAACCCTTGGATACTGGCCGTCATCGCCTGGGTCATCTCTTGGGCGCCGCTACCGAGGTTGTCCGCCTCGATCGCGTCCGCCAGTGCGCGCTTGGGATCCCCCAGGACTTGCTCGCGGGCGATGACGGTGGCGCTATGAATCGCCCGGTTTAGGTCATTGGTGTGATCTTGGAATACGCCACGCAGCTTTCGCTCGACCAGACGCGTATCGATGTGCACCAACGCGCGGTCCATTGCCAGGCGAACGCGATCGGCATCGCCCGGCAGCCAGCCTAACTCGATGGCCTCTTCGAGCATCAGGCCCCGATGGACGAGCTCGCTTGCGGTGTCGGCGATGGTCTTCACCTGAAACACAAACAGGAGGGGCTTGACGATTTTGCGAATCGGCCACAGCAAGACCGACCACACACATCCGAAGCAGCCGCCAGTGCCTGCGTTGCCCAAGGTGGCCACGGCCTCATCATCGAGGGTGACGTTGTGTCGTTCAGCCAAAGACCGAACCATCCGACGCCGCAGCCAGTTCTCCACACCCGTGTCGACCAACGGAATGGGAATAAGCGCCGTTAGCCCTATGAGGAGGGCATAGCGCCCAATCAGAAGCCAGTCGATTTCGCGGTGAGACACACCTTCCTTTACCCCACCCACTTCGGCACGTCACTCTAGCGGTTTGAGCAACGTACAATCTGTGGGTTAGACACCGCGTCCAACCCTTCGGCCCGGAGACAGCCATGTTAGAAATCGGTGACTCGCCCGCAGCCTTCAGCCTGCTCGACCAAGACGGCAACGAAGTGCACTGGACGGACTTTCGCGGCAGCGCTGTAGTCCTGTTCGCCTACCCCAGAGCCGGAACCCCAGGCTGCACCAAAGAGGCCTGTGCGTTCCGAGATCTGTCCGCCGAGTTCGAGGCGACGGGCACACGGGTGTTCGGAATCAGCGCCGATACCGTACGCAAACAGTCCAACTTTTGGAACAAGCACGACCTGAACATGCCGCTGCTCGCCGATCCCGAAAAGCGGGTCTTAATCCCGTGGGGCATCTGGGCCGAAAAGATGAACTATGGGCGAACCTACATGGGTGTGGTTCGAAGCACGTTCCTGTTCGGGCCGAACGGCACCCTCCACCAAGTCTGGCGAAATGTGCGCG
Source organism: Rhodobacterales bacterium (assembly GCA_009936995.1). GTDB lineage: Bacteria > Myxococcota_A > UBA796 > UBA796 > JAACDH01. Next base: position 5,345 of record JAACDH010000474.1, on the reverse strand, counting down.
TCAAAGGCCACGTGGACGCCGTCCTACACGCCGCCCAGAAACGATCCTCAGCGTCTTAGACGAACAACGGCAAGAGGCTCTGCATACAGGAACGAACATCTGTTTCGAGCTCTCCACACGCGCTCGCTTCGACCGCGGCAGCCACGCTGGCTTTAACCGCGGTCGACAGAAGGTCACCCCGCTTGTACCGAAATGCGTTGTTACGCGCACCTTGTTCAATCACCTTGGCGCCGAGACCATAGAGCACGGCGCGCACCGCAGCGAGGCGGCGCGGCGCCGTGCGGGGAAGTTTGTCGTGCTCAAGAACGAACGCAGCTGGAAGACGGGTACCATGGGCGCCGTAAACCACCAAGATGGCCTCGAGGGCCTTCACATCTGGCTGGCCGGGCTCCCACTCGCGGAACTTAGCCGCGTCTTGTTCAGTCTGTTTACAAGCCCGTTCGACCACGGCAACAACCAAATCCTGTTTGCCGATAAACTACTTATAAAACTGCTTTTACTCATATGGAGCGAACGTGCAAGCGCGTCCACGGTCAGAGCAATGTAGTATCCCTCCGAGAGGAGCCGACCTGCTCCGTTCATTATCCGATTTCGGTTCATTTCCTGACGTCTAATGCCCATGTTGGCCCCCCCTGGGATATGGAGCGACTATGTACCGCGCACAATCCGATACCGACGGCCGAAATGGCTATGCAAGCGCTGGCCCTCGGCCTATAGGTGTCCATTGTCGCCCCCCCAAAATACAGGAGCGTTCATGCTGGTCGTAGCAGCGGCAAGCCAAGAGCTCGGAAATCTCGCAGGTGAGGTAGTGGGCGTAGGCCCTGTCGTCGCCGCCGCCCGAGCTGCCCGGATTCTCGAAAACCACAACCCAGATCTCGTGGTGATGATCGGCACGGCAGGGGCTGATGCTGGCGGACCACCGATTGGCTCCGCTATTGTGTCAGAAATACTGGGCATGTCGTACGGAGTTGCGGCGTTGGGCCTAGGATATGTTCCCCGAGCGCCCAGCAATATTGCGGGCGATCGCGACTTAATCAGCCGCATCAACCTCGACGCTCACGCGGTCTTGACGGTCAACGCAGTTACCACCGATTCCAAGCTAGCCTCTCGCCTTTCCGACGGCTGGACCGTCGAACATCTCGAGAGCTACGCCGTCGCTTTCGCTTGCAAAGAACGTGGAATCCCATTTGTCGCCGTCCTTGGGATCGCGAATGATGTGGGGGCAGACGCTCATGTTCAGTGGCTGACCCACCGGGACGCCGCCCAACAAGCCGCACGCGACGCGATCGCCAGCCTACTGAACTGACCATGAACTGGAAGCATCTACCCATCGTGGCCTTCGACGTCGAGACGACCGGCCTTGAGCCCTTCAACGGCGATCGCGTCATCGAGGTGGGCCTGGTGCAGATGTACCTAGACGACGACGGCACCGTCGCAGAGCGTATCGATCACAGCTTCCTGATCAACCCTGGCATTCCAATCCCCCACGCCGTGGTCAAACTCACCGGCATCTCCGACTCCGATGTGGCCGACAAGCCGCCCTTCGACGAAGTCGCCGAGAAGATCTACGAGGTGCTCTCGGGCGCCATCACCGTGGCCCACAATTATACGTTCGACCTCGCCTTCTTGTCCCAGGAGTTCAAGCGCGAAGACATGCGTTGGCCCGAGCCCATGGCAGAGGTCGATACCCTCGCGCTGTCCCGCATCTGCTTTCCAGACGCCCGTAGCCACAGGCTGGGCGAGGTCTGCAGCCGGATGGGTATCCCACTTGAGAACGCTCACCGCGCCACCGATGACGCCGCCGCTTGCGGGCACGTGTTCATCAATCTCGCGCGCAAGTATCAGGTCGAAGACAACCTCCAAGCGATGCTGAACTGGTCCAACGCCATCGGTCGGCCCCCCGACAACAGCCCTTTCGGACCCAACGAAGACGGCGTGCTCGCCTTCCTCGACGGCCCCTACATCGGAGAGCCCATCGCCAGCCACCCTCTACATCTGGCTTGGTTCGACAAGGCCCGGGTGCGACGAGACGGCGACTGGCACTGGCGCTACCCAGAGAGCGTCCGCGACTGGACCCGCCGATGGCTCGAAGTACGCGGCTCCGGCGGTGGGCGTGGCACCTCCAAGACGTTCCACAAGTCCGATTGGGTCCTCGACCCCTGCATCGCCTCTCCTCGAAGGATGACATCTTGAACCACGTCGTTCTTCTGTTGTTCTTGATCGGCTGCTCCCCCAAGAACCCCGGCACACTCACCAAGCAACTCGACGCCGAGGTGGTGGCGCTACATCAGGTGGTTCGCGACCTCAAGGGTCAGGTCGCGTCGTGTGGTCAGGCCACCAGCCCCGACAGCATCTACGCCGATCTACATCAGGTGTTCAAGGACACCGAGATATCCGTGTCTCGTCAAGGGTCGGTCACCGTCGTCAACTTGCCCGCAAGCACTTTGTTCTCTAACCCCTACAACCTCACGTTTCGGTCCGAGTCCGACATGACCCTCGACCTGCTCGCCACCGCGATCAAGCTCCACCCCGAACAGCGCGTGGTCCTTGAGGGGCACACGGACAACGCCATGTTGCCTCGAGATTGGGTGCGTCGATACGGCTCTCACCTCGAACTCTCCTTTCTTTACGCCGCCGCGGTTATGCAGCGACTGACAGAAGAATTCGACGTTAAGGAACAGCGTTTCACCGTGTCTGCGCGCGGTCAATGGGCGCCCATCGCCAGCAACGACGTGACGTCAGGTCAGCACGCGAATCGGCGGGTCGAGGTGCACATCATGCCCAACGACTCCCTAAATATCGAGCTTCCTTAGGTTGCTTACCAGCGACCTCATTCGAGCCACCGTCAAGGGCAGTACCCTGCGGCCAGGGTTGGTCAAAGCCAGCGAGAAACGTCTCATCGAGGCGGCCACTGCTCTGCTTGAGGTGTACGTCGAAGCGTCCAAGCAGAACGCCCGCCGAGTCGAGATCGCCGACGCCATCGACACCGTGGTCAACGCCCGCACGCGGCCCAAGGTGCTACGCGGCCTGGCCAAGCTCCTTCAGGACCGGTCCACATTCGAGATTCAGTGCCCCATCCCGCCAGCAGAGCTCAGACGGCGGGTGTTCCTCGAGGCCCGCGCTCGCGGTCCCCTCACGCTGCAAGACGACCTCCTCGACCGCCCCACCGCCGACCAGGTTTTGGCCGACGTAGGCGCCGAACTCGGCCTCACCACCGACCAAGTTCGCGAAGCGCTATACGCCGACCTATCTGACAACCAGCGCATCATCGAGGTCAAGGTGCCCAGCGCCGAGTGGCTGCTGCATCGCTACAACGTCTCCCTGGTGCAGTCACTCCTGCTGCGCACCGTCGAACTCCGGGTCACGCTAAACGAGCCCACATCCGCCCGCATGCGCCAGCTGTTCCGCTACGTGAAGTTTCACCGGCTGATGCACCGGGCCAAGCGCACCGAAAAAACCCTCGAACTCACCCTCGACGGGCCCACATCCCTGTTCTCCCAGTCCACCCGCTACGGCATGCAGCTGGCCAATTTCCTGCCCGCACTGCTGCTCCAAGATGGCGACTGGTCTATGGAAGCCACCGTGCTCTGGACCAAGGCGAAACACCGGAAAAGCCTTGAAATCACGCCTAAAACCGGCCTGCGCAGCCACTACGCCGATCGCGGCGCTTACCAAACCCAAGAGCAGGTCTGGTTTCAAGAGCGCTTCGACAAACTCGACAGCGGATGGAAGCTCTGCGAGGGGCAGGTCCCTATCGATCTAGGCGGTCGCGGTGTCGTCTTCCCCGACTTCACCTTCAAGAAGGGTCGAAAGACAGCGCATCTCGAGATTCTTGGCTTCTGGCGCCACGACGACCTCTCTCGGAAACTCGAGCTCATGGAGCGGTACGGTCCCGGCAATCTGATTCTTGCGGTCTCCAAGCAGTTCAAGGGAAGTAAAGAAGCCCTCGCCGAGCCGCCTCTTTGGGTAATTCAGTTCGCCAAGGTGATTCAACCAAAGCAGGTGCTGGCGGCCATTGAGGCCCAGGCCTGTCGGTAACATTTTGGCTAGATTCTGCTGGCTGGCTGGCTCACGTTGTACATGAAAACTGTACTTACCCTCGATTTCGACCGCTCTTAACCACGCTACTCCGAAGTCCATGGACCCGAGAGCGACCGTAGCGCGGTCCAAAGTTCTTTACACCAGATGGCTTCACCATCGGTGATTCACCACGCCAAACGCATCAGCCTTGGTTTAAGTGTCGACAATACCTGGATGCACTTCAACGATTTTGCCTACCCCGACCGTTACCTGTTGTACGCCACGTCTTATAGAGAAGAGGAAGAATCCAACGAGGAGTAATCCACCTGGCCAACCAACCCGTCCGGGCAAAGCACTGGATCCGGTGGGACGGCGATTGAGGCCTTTGACGCCGATTCGTCGCCTGGGTCAGGCAACGCGACACTACTGAACGACTACACACATCGCCTTATCAGGAATGTGAATGTCCACCCATGACTCCGGCTTTACGAGAAGCCTGCGAGCAATCTATCCACGTTCTCACCACAGACGGTCAAACGCTCAAGGGCGCCGACGCCGTGTACTTCATCTACGACGAGCTCGGAATTCCGTTGGTTCGATTCCTTCGCTACACGCCTTTCATTGAAGTCTCCGAGTTAGGCTATCGCGTCGTCGCCGCCAACCGAATGTTGTTCAGCAAGTTCCTCTTTACCGGCAAATAATGCCTGATACCCGCATCCTTCGATTTGATCAGGGCACCCTCCTGCTCGAGAACTTCCCGGCATCCGAGGTGCCGTCTGCGTTCGTGCACGACCCACGGGTAAACCTGTGGCGAGCACCGGCCATCCACTACCATCAAGTGGCCCTCGACCTGCACAAACGCGGCATTAAGTGGCGGGACGACGCGCGTAACTACGGTCCGCTCGAACGCCCCCACCGCTGCGACCGCACGCCGCGGGAATACCAAGCCGAGTCCCTTCAAGCTTGGCGAAACAACGGGCGGCGCGGTGTCGTTGTGTTGCCCACCGGCGCTGGAAAGTCCCTTGTCGCCGAGCTTTGTATCGCCGATGCCAACCGCAGCGCGCTCATCGTCGCCCCCACCCTCGATCTGGTCGGACAGTGGTACGACCAGTTGGTCCGTTCCTTTGGCGGTCCGGTGGGCATCGTCGGCGGCGGCATCCACGAAGTAGAAGACATCTCCGTCACCACCTACGACTCCGCTTTTTTGCACGTCGAGCGCTATGGAAACCGTTTCGGACTGGTGGTTTACGACGAGGTACACCACCTTCCCGGTCCGTCCTACGCCCAGGCAGCCATCCTAAGCCTCGCGCCATTCCGACTGGGAC
>JAACDH010000473.1 GCA_009936995.1 Rhodobacterales bacterium | reverse complement strand
CGGAACCACTGTCCTCGGTCCACGCAGTGCTGCGAACTCGCCCAATGCCCAACTTTTGGACGTCGCGGGTGCAGAGACGACTCAACAGGGCGGCGGCGTCGGGGCCAAGGACGTCGAGTTTTCGCAGCGCACACCGGTCGAGGAGTCCCGCTCGATTGTGCAGCGCGTAATACTCTTCTTCGGCCGAATCGACGTAGGCGCAGACGACAGCAAAGCCGTTCCAGGAACGCCATCGAAACGTACGACATAGGGCTTGCGTGCGGGGATGAAGCGGGGTTTTGCGCAGCGGAGACTCCGATACCGGAACAGGAGGTGGGTCTAACACACCGCAAGCCAGAATCGGTAGGCGGCTTCGGTTCGCTTCAGCAGCGCTTGGGGTGAGAAACGCCGGGCGAGCACCTCGAAGGACGCAGGTGGAACCGGTGGTTGCTGTAGGGCTTGAGCCAATGCGAAGCCATCTCCAGAGGGCACGATCTGGCCAAAATTACCGACGATCTCTGGTAGTCCGCCGACATCGCTCACCAGCACGGGGCAACCGGCCATCATTGCTTCGACGACCACCTGACCCATCCCTTCTTCTGTGGAAGGATGAACCAGCCGATCGGCTGCGGAAAACCAATCCACGAGGTCGTCGCGATGGCCCAGCCAATGGACGCGGTCGGCCACCTTTTGCTTGCGCGCGAACGCCTGAAGTTCCACGGATAGTGGACCTTTGCCGGCGATGGCTAAGTGCCACTGGCGGGCGTATGTAAGCGCTTGGATTGCATATCGGTGGCCTTTATGGCCCACGACGGCGCCTGCACATAGCGCGAGCTTGTCGGTGGTTTGAAGACCCATCGAGCGACGGAGAATAGACGCCGTTCCCTGGTCTAAGGCAGGCTCAACGCAGTCCCAAACCACTCGGATCTTAGATTTGGGAACACCATAGTCAACCAAGACGGTGGCGACACCGCCGCTGACGGCCACAAATCCATCAGCCGCAGCGTATTTTCTTCGCGACCAGCGACTGGGGGAGAAGTCGAGACGTCGATGGACGACGACAGGCCTGTGCCCCGAGGCCACGCAGTGACCATGCCCATGACTGGTGTGGGCCGCGACTACGTCAGGACAAAAGGCCTGAATGACCGATTTCAAGGACCGGGTTCCGCGCAGACTTCCTTGGAAGTGAACCGGGAAGACGCGTACGCCTGCACAAACCAATCGGTCGTAGAGCGCGGCGTCTGGGGGCAACGCCACGGCGCATTCAGGCTGCATACTCGCCAGCAGCAGCAGCTGCTGCTGACCGCCCCGCCACTCTCGTGCTGTGTCAACATGCAACACGCGCATTATTCTTTTCGACTCACCTTTTTTGAGCGCTCGAGCACCAGGTGCGGGACGCCGGCCACCACAGGGTACAGTCGCTTGTCTTGCGGACAGTAGAGGCCGTCGGGGTCGTCCGTCAGGGGCTGCTGGCAGATGGGGCACTGAAGCAGTGCGCGGACGCGCGGGGGGATGCCGTTCATTGCAGGCGTTCTCCAAGAACTAAATCTTGTTGAAGTGCGGTGGGGATGGGCCCTGCGGCGACGCGCTCACCGGATTCGGGAAGCGGCGGAAGAACCTGGGGTGCCACGGCGGTGACCGTGCCCCGCTGGACATATCGCAGTCGGTCTGACCCGTCGGCTAGGGCCGAGGAGGGTGTGAAGCTCGCTTCGACCGTCCACCGGTGAGACTGGAGCGTACCGTCGTCGGAAAAGGTCGCTTGGCTTGCAGACGTCGCGGCCATTGTGGCCTGTAGATCGTTGGGCTCAAGCATCCAGCGCCCCCGGCTTTGAGCGGTTTCTTCCTGCCAGATATACGTCTCGGACCCGACGTATGCGGTGCCTGTAGTGGTCGGCACCAGCATGCGCCAGCTGTGGGTCTGCTGCCAGGTTGATGCCTCGCCCGCTATCTGCAGGTCAAGTCCTGCGATTGCCCGAGACACGATCAGACGTAGATTTTCGGAGAGCGCGTTGTGTCGACGACTGATCTTTGGCAACACATCTAGCGCTACGCCCAAGACCCGCCCATCCGTGCTGGTTTGCAACACAACCTTGCCTTTTGCCAGGTGCTCAGCGAGCTCGATAGCGATAGGGCCCATTCGTCCTTGTTCGGAGGGCATCGGTGCCGCGATCAACGAGGCTTGCACAATGTCGCAGCGCACTCCCCAGCGATCCCGCCGAAGCGCGACGCCCTCGGCGCAGTCCATGGTAAACGCCAGCTCTATTTCTATCGCTCGCGCCTCGGCATTCTGTACTTTGCCAAGCCATATTGCCCACGGAAGCTGAAGCGATACTTGAGTGTGCCAGCGCTGGGCATTTTGCCAGTCTCGTTGAAGTGCCACAGGAGCGGCAGAGGCGGTATGGAGGACGAGGAGTACGGTGAACACATCATCAATGTACGCTTGTGGCGGAGGACTTGCATGAAGAAGCAGCGTCGAGGGGATCTTGCGATTCGCCTCCAAGACGACGGACGGGTGATGGTCAGTTCTCAAGGAACGGGCCTAGGTGCCCGAGTTCCAGCAATTGCTGTGGGTATTCTGGCGTTCTGTAGCCAACCGAGAGCCCGTCAAGACGTGGCCGATTCGTTTGGTGCCCAGGGAGCCATGCTCTTTGATGGACTGGCCGAAGCGGGGCTGCTCGTCGATCCCACGCTGGCCCAAGAGACACCGCAGTTCTTCGAGAACT
>JAACDH010000067.1 GCA_009936995.1 Rhodobacterales bacterium | reverse complement strand
TGGGCAAGGCCCCACTCGACGACCTCGGCCTACTGCGCCGGTTTATTCATGCGCGTCTGCCCAAATAGCCGGGTCTAACGACGTTAAATAGAGCGGGCCGCGGTCGATTTTGTTGACCGCGGCTCATTTTGTTCTGCGAACAGACGTGTCAAAGTGGTTTTAGCGACCGCCGAGTCGGCTGCTGAGAGCTGCGCCGATACCCCAGGTACTAGCCGCCATAACGATCAACCAACCCACCTGGGGCAAGCTGCCAACGCAGGTGACGAGGATGGCGCCCATCAAGAAGGCGAGCCAACGTCCTCGAGGTTTTTTATCGATGGGTAGGCGGTCGCCAATCGCCTGACAGAGGCCGACGAAGCCCATCATCCAAGCGACTCCAAGCAATGCGATTGCCACCATGCTAACCGGTATACCGAGCCCTAGGGTGATAAGCGTGAAGAGCACACTGAACAGCGTCAGGAAGCCGGTGGCGAGGATGCCCACGACCCCGGATCGGAAGGGATGGTCTTCGAGGGTGTTGGCGATTCGGCCAACGCGATTCGGGAATATGCCTACCATTAAGACGCCTGCGCCCGCGAAGGACAACATCATAATGAACCGCCGATACAGCGTGCTCAACAGCTCGGCGGTCGAGTGCGTGGCACTCAAGGAGCCCATGGCGCTCTGTTTTGCGTTGACGGGCGCCGAGATGGGGGTCGTCATGGTGCCGATAGACACCTTCTGGCCGTGCAGTCGGCCGCCTTCTTCGACGACCACTTCGCCGCCGAATGAAACGGCATCGCCGTGGATGACGCCGGAGGGGGTGATGATGATGCTACCGCCAAAGGCCGTTGCGTCGCCTTGGACCACCCCGGCGACGAGTACGTCGTCGCCGAACGCCACGACCTCTTCAACGGTCTCACCCGGGGCGATGTTCACCGAGCTTCCTAACGACGTGTGGCCGTTGTAGTCCCAAGTCCCTCGACGGGGCTGGCTGCGCAGTTCCTCGAGATCTAGACGCTCTTGGGTGAGCTCGGTCCGTACGATTTCGATTTCCTGTCGAAGCTGATCGAGTTCTCCGCGAACGGACTCGACTTCGGACGTGGTTACGCCGCCCACGGGTGCCTCTGGGGGATCCTGAGCGAAAGCTACGGGGGCCCAAAGGGCGCTCAATAGCAGCGCTGGAGCAAGGGAGGTGTGCATCACGGAAGTCTCCTGTGGCCCGTGAGGGTCGGTGTGTTGAGGTCGGCGAAACGCGCGGTCGCAAGACTTCCAAGCATCGCGAGCAGCGTGACCACAGATGCGAGAGCGCTGGTGTGAGCGAGGCCTTCGGCGAGGGCTCGACCAATACCAGCGACCGCTGAGAGGACAACGCCCAGCTCGACCATGAGGCCCACCGGGTTGCCGGCGACGCCCACCAGCAGCCCCGCAAACCCGAGGAGGCCAGCGCCGACCATCATCTCGACGATGGGCAATCGATCTGGCTCTGCAGCGAGAAACAGAATCGACTCAACGAGATCGTCGGGTGGTTTTGGATCGTCGAGCGAGGCAAAGGCCAGCGCCAGGGGCTCCATGGCCGTGGCGCGGTTGAGGCACCCCGGACATTCGTCGATGTGCTCTGCAATATGGATGGCGACCTGCTCACTGACATCGCCTTCGAGGAACGAGGCGAGGAGGTCTTGGGACACATGTTCGCTCATGCTTCCCCTCCGTTGGTTTCATAGATTTTACGCAGCTTCTGACGCGCTCGGAAGATGCGGTTCATGATGGTGCCGATCGGCAGATCAAGGATTTCGCTGATCTCTCGGTACTTCAAATGTTCGAAGTGATACAAAACGAGCACCTCCCGGTACATTGGCGACAGCTGCTCGAGGGCGACGTTTAGCAGCTCGGCGCGCTGTCCCCGTGAGCTGGTTTGCAGCGGTGAGGGGCGAACATCCACCACATCGCCAGGCTCATCCCAGGCGCGCCGTTTACGGCGGCGGTGCTCGTCGATGCAGGTGTTTCGCGCGATTGCGAAGATCCAGGTGCTGAACTTCCGGTTGGGGTCGTAGCGGTGAAGGTTGCGAAGGACTTTGACCAGGGTGTCTTGGGCAGCATCACGGGCGTCCTCGGCGTTGCCGAGCAACCGGAAGCACAAGCGGTCGACGGGAGGCGTCCAGTGTTGAACCACCCAAGCGCT
>JAACDH010000472.1 GCA_009936995.1 Rhodobacterales bacterium | reverse complement strand
GCTCGAGTCACACACCGACATCCCCACCTTCTTCTTGTCCACCACCTTCGACATGCAGGGTTTCGTAGACCTGCGCACCGATCTCAAGGCCAAGCTGCCCGACGTGCGCATCTCCTACAACGACATCCTCATCGCCGCCGTGGCCAAGTCCCTGCGCGTGCACCCCGAGGTCAACGCATCGTGGTCGGCTAAGGCCATCACCCACCACGGGCGCGTTGACATCGGCGTAGCTGTGGCGGTCGATGGCGGTCTCATCACCCCCGTGGTCCGCAACGCCGACACCAAGTCCCTGTCCGCCATTGGCGGCGAGGTCCGCGAGCTGGCCGGACGCGCCAAGCAGGCCAAGCTGCTGCCCGAGGAGTACACCGATGGCACATTCACCATCTCCAACCTGGGCATGATGGATATCGAGCACTTCACCGCCATCATCAATCCACCCGAGGCCGCCATCTTGGCCGTCGGTGGTATCAATCAGGTGCCGGTGGTGGTCGATGGCGGCTTCGAGGTCGGCCACCGTATGAAGGTCACCATGACCTGCGACCACCGCGTCATCGACGGCGCCGTGGGGGCCAGCTTCCTGCAGACCTTGCGTAAGTACGTCGAGAGCCCCTGGTTGCTGTTGGCCTAAGGGCCACTCCCACATCCCCAATGCGTTCGCGGAGAACCCATGTCTGAAGTGAACTACGACCTCGTGGTCATCGGCGCCGGTCCCGGCGGATACCCCACCGCTATCCGTGCAGCGCAGCTCGGCCTGAAGGTCGCCTGCGTCGAGAAAGAGAAGCTCGGCGGCGTGTGCCTGAACTGGGGATGCATCCCCTCGAAGGCACTCATCAAGAGCGCCGAGCTGGCCAACAAGGTCCGTCACGCCGAAGACTTCGGGCTGAAGGTAGGCGGGCTCGAGGTGGACTACCCAGCCGTGATCAAGCGCTCGCGCAAGGTCTCGAAGAAGTTCGAAAAGGGCGTCGGCTTTTTGTTCAAGAAGTACGGCGTCACTCGCATCAGCGGCACCGCTACGCTCCAGAGTCCCACCACTGTTCACGTCGCTAGCGCGGATGGCGAGCAGATGCTGGTCGCCAAGAACGTGGTCGTCGCCACCGGGGCGCACGCCCGTTCCTTTCCCGGTATCGAGCCCGACGGAGTCCGCGTGCTCACCCCCCGCGAGGCCATCGTCGGCACCGAGATGCCCAAGAGCGTCCCCGTGCTCGGGTCTGGCGCCATCGGTGTCGAGTTCGCCTACTTCTGGAACGCCATGGGCGTCGAGGTCACCGTGGTTGAGGGCTTGGGCGAGATCGTGCCCCGCGAAGACCCCGAGGCCGCCGCCGTGCTGCGCAAGGCCCTCGGAAAGCAGGGCATCTCCTTTGAGCTCGGCCGCTTCGTGAAGTCGGTCGTGAACAACGGCGACGACTGCACCATCACCCTCACCGACGACACCGTGCTCACCTCCGAGCTGTGTCTGGTCGCCTTAGGTATCGCACCCAACACGACGGGCTTAGGGCTCGAAGAGGCCGGCGTCCGCCTCGACCGTGGCTTTGTCGACATTGACGACGCAGGTCGTACCGGCGTGCCCGGCCTGTGGGCCATCGGCGACTGCACCACCAAGGGCGGCTTGGCGCACACGGCCACCGCTCAAGGACACGTCGCCGCCGAGCTCATCGCCGGTCACCACGCTATCCCCGTTGATTACAGCCGCATCCCCAGCTGCACGTACTGCCAGCCCCAGATCGCCAGCGTCGGTCTCACCGAAGCCCAGGCTACCGCCGCGGGCAAGTCCTTTAAAGTCGGCAGCTTTCCCTTCCAAGTCAACGGCCGGGCCGTGGGAAGCGGTCAGCCCGAAGGGTTCGTGAAAGTGCTCATCGACAACGAATACGGTGAGATCTTGGGTGCCCATATTGTGGGCGGCGAGGCCACCGAGATGATTGCAGAATTTACATTGGCCATGTCTAGCGAGTCTACGGCGGATGTCCTACTCAATACCGTGCATGCCCATCCAACAGCCTCCGAAGTGATGTACGAAGCGGTTGCAAATGCGCTCGGAGTGTCCGTGCACATGTGATTGAGCTTCCAGCGGGAATACCGTTGTCTGTTCTCTTTTATGCACAGGTTATCCACAGGCAAAAGATCCTCTTTTGGACAATTTGCAGATCGTAAATAGTCCAGGTTTGACCAAAGCGCGATCGGATCTTGCTTTCCGATCCGGCGAACTGTGCGCATTCGTTTGTCCATACGCAGAAGTAGCCGTCGTCAGGACAACAAAATTGCCGAATCTGCCGCTGCGACAACTGCCGGATCTTGGGTCGCCAGCCACAAGGTGCCGCCCGCGTCGACCAGCTTTCGGAACACACCGATGAGCACCTCAACGTCCGCTGGATGCAGTCCTCTAGTGGGATCGTCGAGCAGATAGACCGTGCCCTCGATGCCTCCTCGACGGGCCCGCGAAAGCTCCTTCGCCAGCCTCAATCGATGGGCCTCTCCGCCAGACAAGGTTCGCGCCGGTTGTCCCAATGGCAGATAGCCCAACCCCACGTCCACCAGACATCGGAGGGCGTTCTCCAGTTTTGGATGACCGGCCAGCAAAACCAGGGCCTCGGACGCGGGGAGCGCCAAGATCTCGGCGGCGTTGTGCCCCTTCCAGCGAACCTCCAGCAGATCGCCACTGAATCGACGTCCGTTGCACACCGGACACTCCAGGAACACATCCGCCAGCAGATCGAGGTCCACGCGTCGGGTTCCAGTCCCCTTGCAAGCCTCGCAGCGGCCGCCAGGCTGGTTCAGCGAAAACTGGGCGGCATTCAAGCCGCGGATCTGAGCCTCTTGCGTGGCCACAAACAGCGTCCGCAGCGTTGACCACAGACCGCTGTAGGTCGCGGCATTCGACCGGTTCATCCGAGCAGCCGACGCCTCCACCTCGACCATCCGTTGT
>JAACDH010000066.1 GCA_009936995.1 Rhodobacterales bacterium | reverse complement strand
CGTCCTGGTGAAAGCTCTGCCGGTCGGCAGCCACTCGGCGTGTCACCTCACCCCACCCATCATCCGAGGAGGCCTGGGCCTCGACACAGCCAGAGAACAGCAGTATCGCCAGCATCATCCTATTCATTTCGTTCTCCACGCCAGCGACACCGACACCGTAGGCTCGACAGCGCGGGCCGTGGCCAGTCGAACGCCCGCCCGGGGTTCCACGCTCATCCCGTTGCCTCCAATTGGAATCGCAACCACCCCCAGTAGGGGAATCCGCCCAGGCCAGCTAAAGCCGCTCGCCAGGCCAACCTTTACCCCGCCCAGCGCGGTGCCCACGTCGAAGCGGCTGACCACCGCGGCCGCCGTGCCGCTCCAGTCCGTAGACTCCGACGCGTACAGATAGCTGCCACCAAAAATCGGCTCCAGCCCGAACGTTCCGCGAAACCAGAGCTTCTCCATTGCGAGCCCCACGCCCGCCTCCACCAAAAGGGCAACCTTGACCGCCGGCTCTTGAAGGGTGTTCGCCCCCTGTTTCACCGTCAATCCCTCTCCGCTGGTCCCAACAGCGCCCGCCGCCAGATGCAGCCAAACCGGCGCAGCGGTTCCCCGAGGCGTTCTCACTTTGGGCTGTAAATCACTGCCTTCGGGCACGTCGACCGCCACATTTTTACCCGCCTCAACCACTATAATCCGGGCGAAGAACGCCAAATCACCCGAACCCACCTGGACCAAGTGTAGCCCCGCGGGCAGGGTGACAGGAGACGCCTGAACATCGCCGTCTACCGCCAACCAGCCGTCGCTGAGGCCCTTCACAGTCACGATACCGGGCGCCTCGTCTTTCGGCACCGTCGCGGAAGTGAAGATCCCTTGTGCCTTTTCGCCATAGTCATTGTTCCAGCCATCCGCGTCGAGGGCTCTGGCGGTTCGAAAAGCGACGGCGGCCCCGTCTTCATCCTCATTGAAGAGGCGGAGCATCGCCAGCACCCGCATCAAGCGCGCTAAATCGGGTGTAGAAGCTACCTCGGAACAGCCATACCCCTCGACCGCTGCGTTGGCATACCCAGTGGCATCGGCCAGGTAGAAGTTGACCACGTCAGCCTCGGCACTCGCAATATTCTGCGCCGGGTTATCGCACTCCTGGGCATAGGCGGGTGTGGTTACAAACGCGATCCACACAAACGACCAACTGAAGCCACGCAAATGGCTCATGTTTCACCGTCTTGGACCGATTCCAGCAGCGGAGAGCTTCTATGAGCGTAACACCGGCGGACCGACGCAAGTTCGAGATCCAACATTGCCTGGGTGCCGGCGGTTTCGGTGAAGTCTATCTGGCCAACATGATCAGCGCCGGCGGCGTGCGATCCGAGGTAGCCCTGAAGATACTCCACGCCGGACTGGCCCCCCGAGGCCAAGCGGTCGAGCGACTGCGCGATGAAGCCCGCCTGCTCGGCATGTACAACCACCCGTCTATCTTGCGTATTCACGATCTCGTCCTCCTAGAGGGGCGGGTGACCCTGGTGACCGAGTACGTCGATGGGGCCGATCTCGACCGCTGCACAGAAGGAGACCATCCCCTGCCACTCTCGGCAATGCTGGCGGTAATCGGTAAGATCGCGGACGCACTGAACACTGCTTATAACCGCGCGGGTCCCGATGGCACGCCAATGCGCCTACTTCACCGTGATATTAAGCCTGCAAACATTAGAATTGGCCGGCACGGAGAGGTAAAGCTGCTCGACTTCGGCATCGCCACCGCCGCCGGCTTCAACCGCGAGGCCAAGACGCAAGACAATGCCATCATCGGCAGCTTTCCGTACATGGCGCCAGAGCGATTCGAGCGAAAGGGCGACACCACCGCCTCCGACGTGTACTCCCTGGGCTGCGTGCTCTTCGAATCGCTGACCATGGAGCGACTGAACGGCGACCTCGAGGTCCGCGAGTTTTTCGCCAACGCCATGTCCCAAGAAAAACACGATCTGAACATCGCCCAGCGGCTCGACACCCTCACCAACCCACATCCCGCTGTTCTGGACCTTCTTCGATCCTTGCTGAACTACGACCCGAACCAACGTCCATCCGTCGAGACCTTGGGCATGCAATGCGAGGACCTCGCCGCCCAGGTGGGCGGCATGAGCGTGAGTCGCTGGTGTCGCGGACGCCAGTGGTTCAACGATGTCGTTGATGAAGGTGCGCTCTCGGGCCGCGTCATCACCGAGGCGAGCTTCACCCGAGTGCACATCCCCTCGCTAAATTCAGACGGCGCACTTAATCCGCCGATCAACGTACCCTCGCCCAGTCTTGCGCCGCCCGCACAACGGGTAGCGCCGCCGGTCTATATTCCAGAAGGAGAAACTATTATCCCGGTTGAAACCGCGGAAACTGCTAGCCAACGGGCGCTTCCTCGCCCGCGTTTCCTGATAGCGGCCGCGGCCACCGTGTTCGGCCTCGCTGCCACCGTCGGAGTGTTGGTAATCGTCGGAAGCCTCATCTTATCCGCGGGACACTCCGAACCGAACCTCGCAGATGCCAGCCTCAGCGAGGCGACGCCAAACTCGGGAACGGTCACCGCCGAAGACGGCGAGCTACCCACAGAGGGCCTCGACCCCTCCCCCGCAGCAGCCGTGGCAGACAGAAAGCGCATCGTAACCGCACCCAACGATGAAGCACCGACCACCATGACCGTCTCGGCGGCCTCCACCGCGAGCTGCTCCAACCCCAAGGCTTTGGAATCGGCAGCGAAGCGGGGAACGCTCTCCGCCGCCCAGCAGTCCTGTCTGCACAATGTCATGCGAGACGGTTCACAAAAACTGACCGACCGAGCCAAGTTTGGACGAGTCCTACTGGTAGACCATCGCGCCCGCTGTGACAGCTCCAGGAACTGCGTCGCGTTCGAAACCGAGCAGCGCTACTACTTCGAGGAGATCGGTCGCTCCGACGTCGACATGCTCTATTCGT
>JAACDH010000471.1 GCA_009936995.1 Rhodobacterales bacterium | reverse complement strand
GCGGCCTACAAGTACGACGCGATGAAGATGGACCACTACTTCGTGTTGTGCCGTGAGGACTAGCCGCTAAGGCAGCGCCTTTGCAAAGAAGTCGCGGATCGACTCCTCCATGTAGATCCGGTCTGGAATCCCACGGGGAACGTGGCGCTCGTCGGGGAAAGCAAGCAGTTGATACCGCTTTCCGGCCCGAACCAGCCCGTTGATCAACCGCGCGGTGTGGCGGAAGTGCACGTTCTCGTCGATCATCCCGTGGACCAGCAGCAGCTCGCCCTTCATGCCCTCGAGGTGGGCCATGACCGCGCTGTTGGCGTACCCGCCGGCGTTGTCTTGGGGCGTGCCCATGTACCGCTCCGTGTAGTGGGTGTCGTAGCCATCCCAGTGGGTGACGGGTGCACCCGCGACCGCCGCCTTAAACGTCTCGGGTGCGCGTGCGAGCGCCATAGCGCTCATGTAGCCCCCATAGCTCCAGCCGAAGATGCCCACCCGGTCGGGATCGGTGAGGCCTTGTTCGACGAGCCAGTTCACGCCGTCTTGCTGATCGTAGACCTCGAGCTCGCCCATGTTGTGGCGGATGGCGCCCTCGAACTGGAGTCCGCGACGGGTGGCGCCACGGTTGTCGAGCCGGATGATCAGCCAACCCTGGGAACAGAGCCACTGGTCGCGCATGTCGGCCGTGAGGTGCCAGCCGTCGATGACCATTTGTGCGTGGGGGCCGCCGTAGACGTGAACTAGGGTGGGGAAGGGACCGTCGCCCTTGGGTGAGTAGATTGCGGCGTCCAGTAGGGTGCCGTCGCGTGCGGGGATCTGCACCAACTTGGGCGGGGGCAGCTTTAGGGCGTCGAGTCGGGTATCGGTGGGTTCGTGTATGGCGGAGATCTCGGCTCCGGTGGCGAGGTCGCAGAGGAACACCCGGGGAGGTTGTCGGGTGCTGTGGTGGGTGTCGACGAACTGAGTGAACGAGTGATTCAGGACCGGACTGTGTAGACCGGGAACCTTGGTAATCTGTCGGATCTCTCCGCCGTGCAGAGGCACGCAGTAGAGGTGCCGGTGCAGGGGGCCGTCTTTGGAGGCGGTAAAGTAGACGAGACCACTTTCTTCATCCACGCCTTGGACGTCGTCTACTTGCCAGTCGCCCGAGGTGAGCGCAGCGCCAAGTTCTCCGTTGGGGCCGACGATCACCAGATGGCGGAATCCGGTTCGCTCGGTAGCCCACAGGAACGAGCCGTAACGTTCGCCGCTAAGGGCGTGCCAGATGTGGTGCAGGTTGTGCCAAACCGGCGTGTGTTCGGTGAGCAGGATGGTCCCCACGCCGGTAGCAGGTTCGACGCTGACCAGGTCTTGACGGCACTGGGTGCGGTCCTGGACCCAGGCGATCAGTCGTCCGTCGGGCATCCAGTGCACCCGGGTGAGGTATTCGACAGGGATCTGGCCGCCAGCGGTGAGGTCCATCCACACGGTTTCTCCGCCCTTTGCGGGCACGACGCCTAGTCGAATTCGGGCGTTCTCGGCGCCCGCGAAGGGGTAGCGGTGGTCTTCCCAGGTGGGAATATCCTTGCCCGGATGCGCGATGCGCCAGATGGGGATGTGGGTCTCGTCGACCTCGATGAATGCGAGCTGTTGACTGTCCTTGGACCACCAGAATCCGGTGTACCGGTCCATCTCTTCTTGGGCGATATAGTCTGGTAGTCCGTTGGTTTTTCCTGTTCCGCGGGCACCGTTTGTCAGCTGTTTTGACGTTCGCTCATCGAGGCTCATCGCGTAGAGCTCGTTGTCTTGGACCCAGGCGATTTGGCTGGCGTCATCGGAAAGAACGGCGTTCTGAATGGGGGCGGAGGTGCCGTCCAGTAGCTGCTCTAGGATGCCTTCTGTACCGTCTTGTATCCAGACGTCTCGCCGGATGGGAACCAGAATATACGCGCCGTCCTTGGACCAGCCGTACCGCGTGATGCCCTGACCGCGCTCTCGCATCCGTTCACGACGAAGCTGCTCCTCAAGGGACAATCCCTGCTCGCTGATGCCGCCGCCTGGCGGTGCGACCGCTTGGGTACGAGTTTCGTTGGCGGGGTCCCACACGTACAGCTGCCGCACCAAGGTGCCATCCGAGCTGTCGAGAAATGTGACCCGATTGTCTGAGGTGAACGCGATGCTGACCGGCATAACCATGCCGGGTTGAGGCAAACGCGCCACCTCTTTGACAGAGAGCGTTGCGATGGAGTCAGACATGAGGGCCTCGTTTCGTGAGGAGTGGGTGTGGGACCGCGCAGAGGCACTGGCTATGCCATCCTGGTGTTCTTTCCCAGGTGTCCGCCTCGAATGTCCCGATGTCCGAACTATTCGGACCGAGAAGCGTCATTTCCAGTCAAGGCCTCTGTCGAAGACCAGCTCGGTTGGACCGGGTGGTCCGCGCTCTCCAACGGTCGCCCCGTCCGCTGACCTGCACGGAATTTCAGTCGAGGTCGTTATTGCGATTGCGGTATGGTGATTGTGTAATTGGTCCTCAAACTTACGGCTCACACCATTCCTCCCAACGAACTCCCGCAGGCCCCCGACCTCTCTCGCACCATTGCCGTCGCGGCGCTGGTGGGTGGTGCCGTTAGTGTTCTGGCTTGGACGCTGGATCTCGCGTTTTTGGGGCAGGGGATGAGTGTCGGGGCGGTCTGCGACCTGCACTTCGAGAATCCGCTGGTGTGGCTCACCGATCTCGCTCCGTTGCTTTTTGGTACTGTGACGTGGAAGATCAACCAACAGCCCGACCACGCCTCAATGGCCAAGGTTGAGGCGTTAGCGAACGGCGAGATCGAGGAAGAAGAGCTGTTTCAGCTGGTAGCACGGTCGATGGTCGAGATGTCTGTTGACGGCGTGCTGGTCACGGGCAGCCACGGTCAGCTGCGATTTGCCAACAGCAGTCTGGAGCGTATCTTTGGGTACTCTCAAGATGAAATACTGACCCAACCTCTTGCCATGCTCATTCCGCGACACGGAGATCAAGAGGCCGGCATCAGCGCGTATCGGCGCACAGGGCACGATGCGGTGCTGGGCGTCGAGTGGCGGATGGAGGGCAGGCACAAAGACGGCATGCTTTTCCCCATCGAACTCACCGATACCGTCATCGATATGAATGGCGAGCAGATACACGTTTATCAAATCCGTGACATCAGCGAACGGTTGGCCCACGAACAGAAGATGGGCAAGGTCAACAAGGTGCTCTCCGAGCTCCGCGACCAAGCGTTTTCGGCGAGCCGTGCAAAGAGTGCGTTTCTCGCCAGCATGAGCCACGAGCTACGAACGCCACTTAATGCCATTCTCGGCTACTCCGAGATGCTCAGCGAGGAGGTCGAAGAGCTCGGCCACGAAGAGTTGGTGCCCGATCTAGACAAGATCAACGGCGCTGGACGTCACCTGTTGGCGCTGATCAACGGCATTCTCGATCTCTCGAAGATCGATGCCGGAAAAATGGAGCTCTACATGGAGACGTGCGACGTGAATCGCGTTGTCAAAGAAGTCCATGAGCTCTCTCGCCCACTCGCCGCCAAGAAGAACAACCAGCTCACGATTGAGTGCGAAGCTGGCGTCGGTGGCATGGTCACCGACATCACCAAGCTTCGGCAAGTTCTGTTGAACCTCATCAGCAACGCCACGAAGTTCACCGAAGAGGGCCAAGTGAGTCTGGTGGTCCAGCGCTACACGCCGGTCGACTCCGATTGGATTTCCTTCGAGGTGGGCGACACCGGCATTGGCATGACCGAGGTACAAATGGGCCAGCTGTTCAAGGACTTTACCCAGGCCGACGCATCGACTGCGCGCAAGTTCGGCGGTACCGGGCTGGGCTTGGCAATTTCCAGGCGGTTCTGCCACATGATGGGCGGCGATCTCACCGTGACCAGTTCGCCCGGCAAGGGGTCGATATTCACGGTTCAGTTGCCGGCCAATACTGATGGTATTAACCGGGTAAGAAGCGAACTGTCCGGTCTAATGAACGAGGGCACGGTACGGGTGCTGGTCATTGATGACGACCCCAGCGTGCGGGAATTACTGGCTCGAACCTTGGCCAAGGATGGATTTAACGTCATTACCGCCTCCGGTGGAGAGCAGGGCGTGGCTCGGGCTAAAGACTTCGCGCCGGCGGTCATTACCCTCGACTTGATGATGCCGGGTATGGACGGGTGGGCTGTGCTGGCCGCGCTGAAGAATGATGCGGTCATCGCCCACATCCCCGTAGTCATGGGTTCCATGGTGGACGAGCGAAGCCGCGGCTACGCGTTGTGCGCGTCGGCCTACCTCACCAAGCCCATCGACGGCGGCCAGTTGGTCAACACGCTTGGCGGCTTCCAGCGAAAGGGGCACCCGCAGCACGTGTTGGTGGTCGAAGACGAAGACGCCACCCATGCGGTCGTTCGCCGCACCCTCGAGGCGGATGGTTGGCGGGTCGAAGAAGCCCGTAATGGCCGCGAAGCGTTGGACGCACTCGACGCCGACAGCCTGCCCACCGCAATTCTCCTCGACATGATGATGCCCGATATGGACGGCTTCCAATTCTTGGCGGAGTTGGATGGTCATCCCGAGTGGAGCGCGATTCCAATCGTCGTGGTCACGGCCAAAGAGTTCACGCCAGAGCAGCGAAGACTACTCTCTAAGCGGGTAGAGCGGGTTTTGGAGAAGAACGCTTACTCACAAGCCGAGCTGATCGACATTGTCCGCGCCAAGGTGAACGAGCACGCGCTGGTCGTCGTCAAGGCTATGCTGGAAACGGAATCATAATCGGTCCATCCCATTTCTTCGGAGCCCCTCTTTGCCCTCACTTCTCGTCATCACAACCCCGGGTCCCGAAATCGACCCCCTCTGCGTCAGTCTTTCTGACCAGGGTTACGAGGTTTGGTCCGCCGGAAGTGGCGCCGAAGGAGTCACCGTCGCCCGCCGGCGAAATCCCGACGTGGTTCTGATAGAACCTGCGTTACCGGCCATAAAACGGTGGCGCGCCGTAAAGTGTCTGAACACCGAAGCCAGCACCTCGGCCATCTCAGTGCGTACATTGGCCAGCGATGCGACCAGCCCTGCGGGGCTTCAGCGGGTGGTGGCCAGAATCCAACAGGTCCTTGAAGGAGACGGTCGCGACAGCGGCATGGAGACCCTTCCGTCCATCGCCACCCGAAGCGTCACCCACAAAGCCACCCTGGCCGATGGCATTTCACCGCGGTCTCGCGGTCCAGCGCCCGTGGTGGTCCATGTGTCGCCGGTCCGCCGCACTTGTTGGGGCTACGAGCCGGAAGAATTCAGGTCTAAGACGCTGTACCACTGGATTCATCCCATCGAGCGACGCGAACTAGAGGTGACCCAAGCGCAGCAGGTAGCCATGCCGCAGGCGTACACGTTTATCGCGCGGAAGAAGCATCAGGCCCAAAGCTGCATGTGGGTCGAAACCAGCTGCCGGGCGATGCGGTTCGAGGGCGAAGACACCACCATCCAGGCCGCCTGCCGCGATGTGACCGAACACATGGACCGGCTGTCCGGCGAACAGCCGTATCTACCCCTTGGAGGGCAGATTATGGCCCACCCGGGTTTGCGTGAAGGCGCTTCAGAGGAGGCAGCAGAACAGCGGCGTCCGGCCCGGTGCCCGTCGTGATAATGAACCTCGCGGACGGCGTCGACGTGAAGTCCATCGACGCAGATGAACGTAGCGCATTGGTCTCCGCGGTCGCCAACCCCCTTCAGCAACGAGTGGATAGCCAAGATGTCTAGGATATTGTTGGTCGAAGACAACGAAATGAATCTGGACATGCTCTCGCGGCGTCTCAAGCGTCGAAAGTTCGATGTTGATATCGCCGAGGACGGTGGCAAAGCGTTGGAGATGGCGGCATCGCTGCCCGACATCATTTTACTCGATATGTCCCTACCGGTCATGGATGGCTGGGCCGTCGCGGTCAGGCTAAAGACCGATCAGGCAACCTGTCGTATTCCTATTATCGCGCTGACGGCGCATGCTATGGTAGGCGACCGCGAACGGGCATTGTCGGTGGGATGCGACGAGTACGAGACCAAGCCTATTGATTTCAAGCAGTTGGTGTCCAAGATTCAAAAGCTGCTGGGCGTTGAGGCGTAGCGGAAGCACATGAACATCCGTAGACTTGGTTCGTGACGTGGGTGACCGCCTTCGCTGTGCGACGCAACGTAGGACAGCGGGTCGAAGTCCGTGCAGCGCGCGTTTCGTTCGGGTGATGAGGTTCGCCGACTTCGCGCGTTTTTAGTCTCTTACGGACAGTATTTCCCCCGTCGCTTCGCTGATCGTGGAGGCAACCCCACCGAAGTAGGGTAATAGAATGAAGCTACAGTTCAGAATTGAACTCGTTGGGGGAACTATGCTCGCTGCGCTACCCACTGTTTTTGCCGGCCTTACACTGGTGGACTCCCAAGAGGCGAGGGCGCTCCTTGAATATATCGACGTTCCGGTCGGCGACGACGTAATGATTCAGGGCGAGAACGATCAAACACTCGCTTTCATCGTCAAAGGTCATGTCGAAGTTTGGTTGGACGATGTGAAGGTGGGTACGGCTGGCCCCCGCGACATGATTGGCGAGATGGAGCTGTTCATGCCGTCTCCGCGCGCCTTCACGGTCACCGCAAACGCGCCGCTTTCGCTGCATAGTCTGAATCCCGAGAAGTTTGGCGTCCTGTGTGAACTCGGCAATCCCGTGGTGTTGCAGATCGAACGAGCGGCGCTGAAGCAACTCAGGGGACGTCTGCGGAAGCTCAACGATCAAATTTCCCAAAGTGCTCGTGGCGCGCCAATGTATCTCAATCCAATTGCGCCCTCGCTATTCGCGCGATTAGCGTCGCCGTTCCGGAAAAAGAAGGAGCCCAATGTGGATAGGGCCTCGGTCATTCGCGAAAGTGAGCTGTTCAGCTGGGCCCCCGAAGACATAACCGATGCCATCGCCGAGGCCTTTACGGTCCAGACGTACAAGAAGGATGATTTCATCTGCGAGCAGGGCGAGGAGGCCGACTGTATGTGGATTATTGTCGAAGGCAACGTCCAGGTTGCGCTGCCCACCGACAGCGAAAGCGCCGAGATTGTGGGCATGCTCAAGCCCGGGCACGCGTTCGGAGACGCCTCGGTGGCCCTGAAGACCGCGCGCACCGCCAGCTGTATCGCGCGGACGGAGGTTGTGGTGTTGAGGATGTCTCATGCCAAGTACAAGGAAATACAATGGGTCGATGACCCCGTCGGTTCTGCGTTCCGCCAAGGCATGATCCGAAACCTCGTCCTTCAACTGCAAGCCACTACTTCGCGATATGTGGGCATTGTTCGCGCTTCAAGCCAATCCGACGTCCCAGCGGATGGATCGAATATCTGGCGCTAGAAACTCAACTTTAAGGAAATACCCATGCGTACCCTCGTTTACTCTGTCAGCATCGCCGTCGCGCTGATGGCCTGCACCACCGAAGTGGCAACCGTCGAGACCACATCTTTGCCAGCCCCCGTCGTTGAGAAAAAGGTGGAGGCACCCGTCGCTCCAGTAGAGAAGGTAGCCCCCGAGGTCTGGACCCTCGCCGCCGACGCCAACCCCGCTATGACCGACCCCACCAAGGCCACCGCCACGGCGCCGGCACAGTACAAGGTACGCTTCGAGACCACCAAGGGCAGCTTCGTGGTTCAGGTCACCCGTGAGTGGTCGCCGAACGGTGCCGACCGACTGTTCAATCTCGTCCAGATGGACTACTTTACCGACGTCGCCTTCTTCCGCGTGATCAACGGTTTCATGGCGCAATTTGGCATCAGCGGCTACCCCGAAGTCAACAAGGTCTGGCACCAAGCCGGCATTTTGGACGACCCCATTAAGGGTAAAGAGGGCGGGGAGAAGGCACAGTCCAACAAGATCGGCATGGTGAGCTTCGCAACCGCAGGCCCGAACACCCGAACGACGCAGTTGTTCATCAACTTCAAGGACAACGGCAACCTCGACGGTATGGGGTTCACCCCCGTCGGCGAAGTCGTTAGCGGTATGGATATTGTCGACGGTCTATACAAGGGCTACGGCGAGGGCGCGCCCAAAGGGCGTGGTCCTCGGCAGGACTTGCTCCAGAAGCAGGGAAATGTGTACCTAAAGGCAGAGTTTCCGAAGTTGGACTACATCGTCAATGCCAAGGTGGTCAAGGACTAAATGCCACCTGTTCCTCCAGTGAAACGCACCCTCTTTGTCGCGGCGTTGGTCGGGTTGTTGGTCAGTTTACCGGCTCTCGCCGACGACACTGGCACGAGCTTGGACGACTGCATGGTCCAAGAACTGGCGATTGCCTGTCGGAACTTAGGCACGGCCTACGCGGATGGGCGAGGTCTTCCCCAAGACCATCATATGGCGGTTCGGATGTTCCGAAAGGGCTGCGATTTAGACGATGGCGATAGCTGCTTGTTTTTGGCCGAATCCCATCGGGGCGCACGGGGTGTCCAGCCGAATCAAAGCGAAGAGTTGATGCTGTTCACTCGGGCTTGTGAACTCGACGTGGGTGCCGCCTGCCGCGAGGCTGGCGACCTATACACCACCGGGTTTAGCGGGATGCCACCGGACGGTAGTATGGCCGGGCTTTGGTATGAGATGGGCTGCAATGCGCGCGACGGGGCAAGCTGCGCTGCGGCGGGTCTTTGGTTCGAACGTGGCGATATGTTCGGTGTCGAACGCGAAAACGCGCAGGCGCTCTTCGAGCGGGCTTGCGATTTGGGCAGCGGCCGCGGATGTACATTGCTCGGCGTTCGATACGACAAAGGTGTCGAGGGCCTGAAGCGCGACAAGACCCGCGCCGCAGCGTTGTTCAGTCTCGCCTGTCTTCACAAAGATGCCGAGGGCTGTCGGCTCCAAGCCAACGCACAGCGGACAGGTCGAGGGGTGCCCGAGAGCCTGCCCGAGGCCATGGTGAGCTACGGCAGTTCCTGTGACCTCGGTGATTTCTTGGCGTGTAAGTACCTGATTTCGCTTGCGATGGTGAACCAGCAATACGGTTTGGCCAGCCGCGTGGCAAAACGAAGCTGTGAACTCGGGGACGCCAAATCGTGCAAGACTGTCGAGCGCGCCGACAAACGAAAGTAAGCAGAGGACTCACCATCGCGTTAGTTATCCGCCGTTATCGTGCCTGCCAAAACGAGATTCGGAGCATTCGCGCATGCGCATTCGCGACATCGACATCGCCAATGGACTCGCCCTCGCACCCATGGAGGGCGTTACCGACGTGACCTTTCGGCGCTTGATTCGTCAGATTGGCGGATGTGGACTGTTTTTCACCGAGTTTATTCCGGCGGCTGGGCTTATCCACGACGCCTCTCGCTGTCTTCGAATGGCCCAATTCGACGAAGATGAGCGCCCCATTGCGATTCAGGTGTACGGCCGCGAGCCCTCGGTGATGGCCGATGCGGCCCGGTACGTTCAAGATCTTGGCGCCGACATCGTCGACCTAAACATGGGCTGCCCCAGCAAGCGCGTCTGTAAAAATTCGGGTGGGTCTGCGCTGATGAAGGAGCCCGACCTGGCGCTGAAGATCGTCGAGGCGATGCGCGCCGCAGTCGACGTACCCTTTACGGTCAAGATGCGGTCTGGTTGGGACCAGGAGAACAAAAACGCGCCCTCACTCGCGCGGCGATGTGCAGAGGCCGGCGCAGAGGCGGTCACAGTGCATTGGCGAACGCGCGCCGATGGCTACAAAGGACAGCGCGAGCTCGACACCATTGCCGCGGTGGTCGATGCGGTCGATGTTCCGGTGTTTGCCAACGGCGACATCATCGATGGACAGAGTGGGCTGGACACCTGGAATCGCACGGGCGCCGAGGGACTGATGATCGGTCGGGGCGCTATCCGCGACCCCTGGGTCTTCCAGCGAATTGTGCGGGCTCAGTCAGGTGAAAAACCCCTTCAGGTGACTGCATCTGACAAAGAGCGTGTCCTCCTAGGATACTACGCTGCGCTACGCGCAACGTTCCACAACGACCATGGCGCCTTGGGGCGCATGAAGAAGATTGCCGGGTATTTCACAGACGGCTTGCCGCACGGCATAATTTTGCGCCAAGCGATCTATCATTCGAACACAGTAGAAGAGGCATATGACCGGGTTGGTTCCTACTTCGAAGACCTGCGTTTACTAGAGTCTGGGAAGCCCAACCCGTTCTTGGCTCGCGAAGCGGGTTGAGATCCTGGCACTGGTGTGACATGAAAGGTGGGATACCGTGTCGCGTCCAGTGATACGCAGTGGAGATCTGATGACTCGTTACAAGCAGGCGTCCCACGCCGTGCTTCGCATCGCCCCCTTGGCGTTAGCCATGACGATGGTCATGGCGTGCGATATGATTCCCGGTTTTGGTACACCGGGCCCCGAAATCGTGGAAGAGGCGAACCAAGCGCTAAAAGATGGTGATTGGACCGGCGCTGCCGAGCAATACGCTACGCTTTCTGCGGACCACGCCGACTCTGTGCACGTGGCGATCGGCCAAGCCTATATTCAGCTCTTGTCGGGCGACACCTCTGCAGCTGACGCCACTTTGGCCGCGGTCGAAGAGATCGCCGGCGAGCAGGTGGGCGAAATCAAACTACGCCGCGCACTTGTTGCCCTCGAAGCTGATGATTTCGACGCCGTGAAGCTACACGGTGCCGCATCTGGGCTCCCTGAGGGCCGGTTGCTTGCCGCCGAAGTACACCTCGTCGACCTCGACAGTGACGATGCTGCTTCGGTTCTTCGGGATCTTGTCGGCGCCGGTGGCGCGGTGGGGCAAACCGCAAGCACGTACCTCGAGATGCTCGACGACCAAATCCTAGGTGGTTTGGCCGAAACTACCGCACTTTGGGCTCTCGGTGACCGCAACGGCGCAGTCGAGTCCGCCGAAGAGTTGGTCAAGGCGCTGCCTGACGACAACGACTCCAAGGCCGAGCAAACCCTGCTGTGGGCCGGACGAGCCGCCACCTCGGGCCAGCCGTCCGTCGCCAACAGCCTTCTCGACGACCTGTCCTTCCCGCCTTCGGGCCAGGCTTGGCGTGTCCAGGCGACGCGCGCCATCATCGCCGCGGCCGAGGGTGATGGCGAAGAAGCCATCCGCATCTTCGAAGTGCTCGCCGAGGGTGGCGCACCCGCCGATGGCCTCGCCGACGCTCGGGCAACGGCCTGTGCGTTGGTTAACGATAAGTCCATCGCTCGTCGTTTGGTCGAAGACTTGGAATCATCTGCGGCGGCCAGGTGTCTGTCCGAGGCAGGCGCCGTCAAGTTAGCACCGACACAAGCTCCCGCAGGTCCCCTTAAGACGTACCTGGAGAACCCCTGATGCGAACCCTTCTATTTGCCACCGCCTTGCTATTTGCCTCCACCACGGCTTGGGCCCAGGCCGAGGAATCCGGCGTCGAGGTGAGAATACAAGTCATCGACAGCGCTGGTGCGCCCATCCCCACCGCCGTGGTTCGTCATCCCAAAGAGGTGGAACGCCACCGGGTCAACACCGCCGATGGCATCTATAAGGCGAGCGTCTTATACATGCCCAACGGCGATGAGCTTTTTTTCGTGAAGGGTTTGACGCTCGAGTTCGAAGTGTCGGCTCCCGGATATAAGAACTTCCACCTTACTTATGTGGTCAAGAAACGTAAGAATACGTTCGAGGTCATTCTTGAAGAAATGTCCTTAGACCTAGATTCTGAAGAAGACGAAATGGATGACCCCGTCATTCAATTTGGCCGAGACAAGCCCATTGACTGAGCGCGCACACCCACCTCTGTTTGGAGCCTCCTCTATGTCTAGAATCTGTGCTGTTATGGCCCTTCTCGTTGGCACGGCTGTGTCCGGCCCCGCCCAGGCCCAGTCGTGGAGCGATTTCGCCGCTGCCTTTCCGCTGCTCCCCTGTCACGACGGCTGGGCGGCCTGCTTGGTCGATGGTGACCACGTCGATCCCGGACTGGTAAGCGACAGCACTGGAATGCCAACACCCGCGAGTATGCGCGTCGGTTGGTTTGATCTAGAGCCCACGCCCGCGTTCTCTCCGTTTACGTCGCTGTCGGCGTATACCGGCGAAGAGCCCACTCATATGGCGGCCGCCGAGGTTGCTGCCGAGCCCACGCCAGAGATCGTCCCCGAGCCCGTTGTGCTGGACGCCGCTGGAGAGGTCGCGGTTGCCGAGGCCGCCGCAGCGGATGACAATGAGCGTGTTGCAAAGGAGGAGAGCGTTGCCGCCGAGCGGGCCTCCGCCGCCGCCGCCGTCAAACAGGCCGCCGCCGACAAGGAACGCGAAGATGCGGCTCGTCGCCAGACCGAGGCCAAGGCCAATGCTGACGCAAAAGCTAAGCGTCAGAAAGAGCTGGAAATTGCGGCCGCTAACGCCAGTGCCGATGAGCGAGCTCGGCTCCAGAAAGAGGCCGACATAGCCAAAGTCAACGCCGAAGCTGCGGCCGCTGCACAGGCGAAAGCAGAGCAAGAGCGAAAGGCCGCGGATGCTGCTGCCAAAGCCCAAGCGGCCAAAGCTGAGCAACTCATGCGCGCTAGCGAAGCGAAGGCCGCGGCCGAGGCCGAGGCCAAGCGCATCGCCGATGAGAAGCGCGCTGTCGAAGACGCCGCGAAGGAACGGGCCGAGGCCGACGCCCGACAGAAGGCCGAAGAAGCGGCCGCTCAGCGAAAGGCCGAAGCCGATGCGAAAGCGAAAGCCGATGCGGACGCTAAGGCCAAAGCCGCTGCAGCTGCTCCGCCAGAAGGCGATGGCGTCGCCGACGGTTCCCTTTCGCCTCCACCCGATACCGCCGTGGGGACCTGCGAGCTCGATAAGCTTGTTCGCCTCGAGCCTCAAGCCATGTTGGGCCGAATGAACGACGCGACTTTGGCAGCCTGTGAAAACACGCTCGCCTCCACGCCAAAAATGACGGACAAAGGAAAGGTCTCTCGCATCCTTATGGTGAATGCGTTCGCCAAAGGCGACAAAGCCAGCTGGGAGGCCCTCGCCAAGCGCCACCTCGACGAAATCGATCAGTCTGATCCCAATCTTTGCTACAAGTACGCACTGCTCTTGTCTAAGCAGGGACCGGGCCGCGCGTCGGGCGTCATCCGTTGGGCGGAGGTTGCCCTCGACAACCGCTCCCTCTGGACAGGCGATACCTACACCTCTCGGGTGAACTCCTTGTACAAGCTGCAAGCTATGTCCGCCCAGAAACTATGGGCCAAGGCCGAAGCAACGCACGTTGCCGAGCCGTCCGAGAGCACCTCTTCCAAGGTGGCCAAGTACCGGGACCAGACCAAGGTCATGTCTCGCAGGTGGTATGAGTACGCCAAGATCGCCGGCAAAGACACCACCAAAGCGCTACAGCTTTGCATGTCTGCTGCAGGCACCAAGGATTACTGCGAGGCTGGCTGATGTATTTCCGCAAACCCCTGGTCGGGCTGGCTGCCGTTGTTTTGCTGGGTCTGACGGCCTGTGGCGGCGAAACGGCGCCCGCTGCGCCGAGTGCTGCCGAGGTCGCTGCCGCTAGCGCGCTGCATGCGCCGGCCGAACGGGTCGCCGAGGCGTGGCCTGTCCTGATGGCCACCGAGGAGGACTTTGCTCCGTATGCTGGGAAACAAGGCTGGATTTCTTTGGTCATGAAGCGCGACTATCGCCTATCCGTCGAACAGCTAGGTCCGAACGGTGGTGCAGATGCCGCGCGTGCCCACGCCGAGATGGCGGCTGTATATCGGCAAGCGGCGCTTCTGTCCGCCTACGCACTCATCGAGACTTATGGCAAGACGCCAGTACCCACCGATCCGGTCGGAGCTGCCCATCTGTTGTCGGTGTCCTACGCCATCACCGGCGACCTCGAAAATGCGCGTGCTCAGAGCGCAAAGCTAGAGGGCATCTCCGATCCGACCAACCCTTGGCACGCTCCGTGGAGCGAATGGTTGGGCGGCGACGCCATATGGCCTCTCGCGCTCACCGAATTACCGCTCGAGCTGTCAGCAGCGGCTAGCGGTGGCTGGCCCGAGGTCGGTGACCTCCCACATTATCGGTTGCCCGAACAAAACGGGGGTTCCGTGCGCGACATGGGCGACCCTGGCGCGTTGGTGGCGTTGGCTCTGTGGCACGATCAAGCAGCTCAGATTGCTGCTCCCGAATTCGCTGAGGTCACTAAATCCTACCGTATCGGGTATCGGATGCCGGTCGAACCCTCGTTGTCGGTGACCGCGCCTCTCACAATGCCCTACCTGTTTGGTTCCGACTATTTGGTTCCTGGTGACGCCGCTTTTATCGCGGACGTCACTGGTGAAATGGGCATCTCCGCCATCGAAAAACACGTGGACACCAGCTTGCTCGCGTGGGCTGCACAGGCATCTCGGGTCGCCGGCAAGATGGATGCGGAACGCGCCGTTGATGTGCTGGCTGCACTCCGCGAGGATCTTCTCATTCGGTCGGCCGAAGTGTCTGGTGGCGAACCGTTACTCCATCATCGCCAGTTTTCCGACATGGCCCATGTGGGCGCATTTCGGAACTTGGCACTTGTGGCAGAAATCGAAGGCGATCGGGAAGTGTCCGGCCTACTTCGGATCAATGCCATGGAACGCAGCCAAAAGGCTACCGCCTGTCCGGTAGGTCTGTTGGCGCTGGGCGCATGGGATGCGTCCAATCGATATCCATCTCGGGCTCAAGACATTCTCCACAGCCACGCTCGTCGCCTTCCTTCTCTGGAAACTGCGCGGTATGGTCTGGACGTCATGGCCCTGCGTGTAAGTCGGGAACGCCCCGGCGAGACCCCTGGGATTTAGAGGAATAGCGCGCATGCCAATCTCTCGCTTTCAACACCTCCTGAAGGGCGCAGGCCTGCTGGGCTTGGTGTTCCTTACTGGTTCAACCGTCTCGTACTACGAGGAATCTCTCCCTACGACGATGAATCCGCTGTTTGCGCGGACCATGGTGGATAAACGCTCTCACGAGCTGGTCTTCGATCGACTGTTTTATCGGTCGGCCATCACCAACGAGTTGAAGAGCCGCCTCGTCACCAAGTACGAAAAGCTCGAAGGTGGCAAAAAGCTTCGCATCGAGTTTAAGCAAGGGGTGAAGTGGCACGACGGCGAGTCCTTCGGTGCCGAAGACGTGTGTTTCACCATCGACGCCATGCTCGACGATGACACGCCGTCTACCGTCTCTAAAGAGTATCGGGAGTCCATCGTCACGTGCGAGGCCCTGCCGAAAGAGAACGCGGCCATCATCGAGTTCGTGAAGGCATACCACAACCCCCAAGAGCGTATCGCGTTCCCGGTGTTACCCGCCCATGCTTTCGAGAGCACCGCCATCAGCCCGGATATGCCTTTTAGTACGCGACCGGTCGGTACAGGCGCCATGAAGGGTGCAAAGGGACGTCGTGAGATCAAGTTCACAGCGTTCCCCAACGCCCATCACGCTCCCAAAATCGACATTCTCACCCAGGCCGAAGGTGGAGACCCACTGGTCCAGGTGCGTACGCTGCTTAACGCAGGTGTGCAGGGCGTCATTTCAGTTTCGCCGCCATACCGTCCGGATGTTGCTGCGTCCGACGACGTCGCTCTGAAGTCCTACGACCTGCGGTCCTGGTGGTTCATTGCCTTGAACACCAACACCAATGCGCTCGGCGACCAACGCGTTCGTCAGGCCGTTAACCACACCATCGATCGGAGCCAGCTGCGCGAGCTGACCATCGGTGTCGAAGCCGACGACAGCAACCCGCCGTGCGAGTTCGTCTCGGGGCCCTTTGTCCAGTCATCGCCGTACTACAACCGCTCCATCAAGACCATCGAGCGCTCTGACAAGGGTCGGTCCCGTCAGCTCATGACCGAGGCCGGTGCCGAGATGCAGGCCGGTCGGTGGATTCTTAACGGCGAGGCGCTCACGTTGCGTATCGGCATGAACTCGCCCCTAGACGGCGAGGCGAAGGATTTGCTGAACCAGATTGGCAACCAGCTCCAAGCGGGTGGTTTCGACCGTCAGGTCTACAAGATCACTGCCGATGACTGGAGCTCCAAGGTGGTCACTGGCAAGACGACCGAGGATTACGACATGCTCATCGGCAAGTGGTCGTTCGGCGTCGTCGAAGACGTCAACGCGATGTTCCACAGCCGGGTCGGCGGAAAAGGCGCGCTGAACATCTTCAACTACTCTGAAGAAGACGTCGACGCGATTCTCACCCGCTACGAAAACGCCAAGACCGACACCGAGGCCCAAGACGCCTACCACGATCTGCACGCGTATTTGGCGAACGACCTGCCGTATATGTTCCTGTGGAAGCTCGACACGAAGAGCGCGTGGCGGAACGAGGTCCGGAACAATACCATTTCGCCATACTTCTACTTTACTGAGTTCGACGGCTGGCGATTCTAAAGACCGACGACTCTGGGCCTATTTCGCTGAATGGCTTGGGCCCGCCAATCTGCACCTACCGGAGTGCGTTTGATTGGTGTCTAGGCGCCTTCGACTAAATATGCCACGGGATTCGCGGTCTCCAAGAGAAGGTGGAACGCGGGGTTTCGTGTTGCTGGACGGCGGTTCTATGTCCACCAATGGCGGCTGGGTCCGCGGGACGTTGGCCGTTGGGGCCTAAGCGAGGGAGCCGGGATCGTCGGGAAGAACGGCTGTGCGCGCGGGTGTGTCGGTAGCGGAAAGAGAGAGCGCGGGACTTAAAACTGCGAGCCCTGGCTTTGCAGCGTGACTACGCGCCGCTGCAGATGACGACCCTATCGGGCTTCGTCCCCGTTGTTATGATGGCGATGCTTACCCCAACACGGAGGCCGGTTGAGCTGGTGGATACGTCCCTTGGTACGGATTATAGCGGCATTGACATTGCCGCTGGCCGTACCTGCAGTAATCACGATGGCACTCTGGGCGCTTCCGGGCGACCCCGCGGAGATCATTTGTCCACCCGCGATCTGTCCCGGCACGGAGGCGCTGGCGCAGCGCTGGGGTCTCGATCAGGGGCCGGTGTACTACTACTTCAACTGGCTCTCGTCGGCGATTCAAGGTGACTTCGGAGATAGCTGGCGCGTTATGGCAGGCGAGCCGGTCACAACACTCCGCTGGGATTCGCTGCCCACGACGGCGGCGCTGGTACTGCTGGCGTTGATTCCACTGATTCTGGGCGGCGTCACCGCGGCCGCAGGGCTTCTTCCGCGTCGCCTCGATCCGCTGTGGCAGGGCATGGGGCTGGTTCCGTCGGTCATCTTGGCCCTTGGAGCCGCGGCCTACGTTCAGCTCACCTACGGCGCGCTCTCTTCGGACGGTTGGCCGGCTATGGTTCGACTGCTGCTCGGGGCGGCGGTGCTGGGGATCTCTGACGGTGCGCTCGCCGGTGCAGTTGTGGGTACGCGGTCTGTCTTCGAGGAAGAGATCAGGAGCCGGTACGTTCAAATCGCACTTCTACGTGGCGAGTCACCGGTTGCTAATGCGCTGCCTAATGTACTGCCGGCGCTCATTGGCCAATTCCGAGGGCGAATTTTGCACGTCCTCTCGGGAGCTGTGGTGGTCGAGGTTGTGCTCGGAATACCTGGTCTGGGTGATCTGCTGTGGGACGGAACCCTCCTGCAGGACTTCGGCGTTGTGCTTGCGGCAGCTTGGGCATTCGGACTGCTCTCTGCCGTTCTGCTGCTATTCCAGGCCACCTGTGAAATTCTTCTGGCGCTTTACGTGCGCCGCAGTCCAGTTGGTGTCGCATGAGGGGCGGCATAGACATGCGCAATATCTGGCTATCTGTAGGCTTGTTCCTGCTTTTTGTGCTTTTGGTCGCGAGTGGGATGGCGCCCGAATTCGTCAGCACGCCGGACCTGGAACGCCGCTATCTCTCGCCCAGTCAAGCTCCGCCCTTTGGCAACGACGACCGTGGTATTTCAATACTTGAGTACGCACTGCAAGGTGCAAAGATCGTCACCCTGCCGGCAATTCTCTCTGGGCTGCTGGTCAGTGTGCTGGCGATAGTGTCGGGTTTATCCCGTTGCGCTGGCTCCTCGTTCGATACGGTCATTCAAGCCTTCGGTGAGCTGGTTGGTTCACTACCGCGGATGGTGGTCATCTTGGTTGTGGCCCTCATGCTTCCCCCCGACTGGAAACGCCTGCTACCTATCGGACTCACCTGGGCCGTTTTGGCCGCCCCAGCAGCCATGGACGAGGCCGCTGCGACCGCCGGACGCTTGGGCGGGGCCCGATTCGTCGAGGCCCTGCGCGCCCACGGTTTCTCGGCCGTCCGAATCTACCTGTACCATGTGGTTTGGTTGAACCTGCGCTCCGTTATCGTCCGCCAGGCTGCCGAAGTCGGTATGCAAGTTGTGTTTCTTGAGATAGCCCTGTCGTATCTGGCGGTCAGTCGTAACGAACCGTCGTTCACCCACTCGGACAGCTCCTATTCGTGGGCCACGCTGTTGTACCAAGGCTACACGGCCTTCCTCGACGTACCACTTTTCCACTCGCTTTACCTGGGGCTTGGTTTGGTCGGTGTGGTCGCGCTGATGGCTCAATCCATCCGCATTGCAGCGAGGGCGAGGTGAACGAGACCCTCCTAGTCCTCGAGGACTTGTGCATCGCTACCCATACCCGAAACCTGGTCGAGGGGGTGTGTATCGAAGTACAGCGGGGCAAGGTCACCGCTGTCGTCGGCCATTCAGGAAGTGGGAAGTCGCTTTCTGCTCGCGCTGCCATGGGGGTCATTGATGTCGATCCGGGCCTGATGAAGGGTGCTCTTCGCTATCCCGGTCTGAAAACCGGTAATTTGTACGAGGGCTTTCACGGCTTGGGTTTGGGCGCTCAAATCAGGCTGATGCGACAGACGGCTCAATACCGGGGAGGTTATGTCACGTACTCT
>JAACDH010000470.1 GCA_009936995.1 Rhodobacterales bacterium | reverse complement strand
TAAACTGGACCCTCGGGCTGCCGATTATCCGCACCAGCGTCGACCACGGAACCGCCGACGACATCGCCTGGACGGGTAAAGCGCAGTCAGGCAGCATGCAGGCTGCGATTGCGTTGGCCGAGCGGTTGGTGGCCTCGTCTAGCTAGCTTACTCGTTTCAGCAAGGCTTCAACGAGCTGCTCGGCGGTGTGTGGCGCGTGGCGGAAGAAGAGACTTGGTTCCACCAACTCGAGTTCGGTGAGGACCCAGTTCTCGTCCAGATCTTTGAGGAGGTCGACGCGCGCGTAGAGCAGATCGAAATGTGCGGGTACACCCTCCAGGGCGCGTTGGCAGGCGTTGAGGCCAGCGTCATCGAGGGTGGCGGGTTGGTCGGTGGCGCCAAAATCATCCATCACCCGGTAGTCCCCGGTCACTGGGATTTTCTGGACGATTTGGGCCAGTTTCCCGTCGTAGAAGATGGCGGAGAACTCGCCCTCGGTTTCGACGGCGGGTAGGTACGGCTGCAGCATGAGGCCCTCGTGGGCGCAGAGGCGGTCGACGTGGGCTTGGGCCTGTTGAATGCCGTCTTCGGTTGCGTCGAAACGAAGGGTCTCGCGGGCGGATTGACCGAAGATCGGCTTGAGAAAGCCCCGTTGCCATCCTCGGTCGGCCATGATGGCGCCGATGGACAGGGTATTTCCCTGCTCGAGCCAGACCGTAGGAGCGATGGCCACACCGTTGGCTTCTAGGTCGGCCAGGTAGTGTTTGTCGGTGTTCCAGAGGATGATCTCGGCGTTGTGGACCAGACGTGTTTGCCGCTGGATTCGCTCTGCCCAGGCGACGAAGGCCTCGCGGTCGGCGGCGTAGTCCCACGTCGTTCGGATGAGCGCGATGTCGAAGCTGGACCAGTCGACGTTCGGGTCGTTCCAAGGTGGCTGCGACCAGGTGATACCGCGGGCCTCGAGGGCGGCGTGTAGGGGTCGGTCGTCGACTTCCCAGTCTGGGAGTTCGAATTGGCTGACGAGTGCGATGTTCATTCGGTGGCTCTATCGCACGAGGCGAGGTCGGGGGTGGCAGAGAGCACCTCAGGATCGCCCCACTGGCGGCAGTCGACTTGTTCTTGGTCGGCGTTCAACAGCCACAAGTTACCGGAGGGGTTCTGTCCGCACAGGAACGCCGTAGAGGTACCGGGCTTGGTGTCCCGCCAGTCTTCAGAGATGCTCAGGGTGACCGAGAGTGAATCGTGGCTTCCATCTCGTGCGAACCACACGCTGGGTACAAAGTGGACTTCGGTGTAGGCACTGTCGGCCGTCCACACCGACGTCGCGCCAGCGGTCCAGGACGAGGCCTCGGCGGTGAGCGTCCAGTTGCCCTTATCGACGTCGCATTGGACGGAGAAGCTGAGAATCTTAGGCTCGGTGAGTGTGGGTTGTACGCTGGTGTCGACCCCTTTGGCCTGAATGCACCCGGTGAGCAGGGCGGCAACCCAGGCGGCGCGCGCTAGTGCACCCATCGTTCATCCAAAATGGCCTTCTTGGTCGTGACCGGGCCGTTCTTACTGCGAAAGAGGGAGCGCTCTATGCGGTCGAGCAGCTGTGGGGCGCCTTGACCGCTGAGGGCGCTGATGGACATGCCGTCGTAGGTGTTGAGCAGGGACACCAAGCGCTCCGGGGAGGTTGCGTCGGACTTGTTCCAGACCAGCAGGGTGGGGGTGTCTTCGACGCCGAGCTCGTGCAAGATGGCTTCCACGGCCGCTTGCTGGGCATCGACATCGGGGTCGCTGGCGTCGAGCACGTGCAGCAGTAGATCGGCCTCGCCTAGCTCTTCGAGGGTGGACTTAAAGGCTGCCATCAGTGTCTTCGGCAGGTCCTGGATGAAGCCTACGGTGTCGGTGACGATGATCTCGCGCTCTTCAGGGAATCGGAATCGCCGAGTGGTTGTGTCCAACGTCGCGAACAGCTGGTCTTCGACCAACACCGCCGACTGGGTGAGCCGGTTGAGCAGCGTGGACTTTCCGGCGTTGGTGTAGCCGACGATGCTGACGATGGGCAGTCCGGCTTTCTTGCGGCGACTTCTACGGGTGGCGCGACCCTTGGCGAGCTTCTTCAGCTGGTCTTCGAGTCGTTTTAGACGCTCCTGGGCCCGCCGCTTGTTGATCTCCAGCTTGGTCTCGCCCGGACCGCGACCGCCGATGCCTCCGGTGAGTCGACTCATGGCGGTGGGCATGATGGCCAGTCGAGGCATTCGGTAGCGCAACTGCGCGAGCTCGACCTGGAGCCGGCCGTCGCGGGTGCTGGCGTGCTGGGCGAAGATGTCGAGAATGAGCTGGGTGCGGTCGAGGACCTTGAGGTCGGTGCTGGTAGCGATGTTGCGTAGCTGGGACGGGGAGAGCTCGCGGTCGAAGATTAAGCCCTCGGAACCTAAGTGCATGGACCGAATCATCAGCTCTTGGAGCTTTCCGCTGCCGATACAGGTGCGTCCGTCCAGCTTGAGGCGGTTCTGAAGCACCACATCGACGACGGTGAGGCCAGCTGTCTCGGCTAGGCGCTGAAGCTCGGCTAGGCTGCGTTGGGCCCGCTCTTTGTTACCCAGGGTAATGCCGACCAAGATGACCGAGGTCGTGTCGTCGGTTTGGGCGAGCTGTGGGCTGCGGGTGAATTGGGCTTCTAGGTCTCGGATGAAGACAGAGAAGGCGTCGGTCCAGTTGTGGACGTCGGGGCGTGTGTTCGTGCGCCACATGGCGTCGCCGTCGGAGGACGGTGGCAGCAGATGGGCGTAGTGCACGCGGCCGGGCAGGCCGTCAGTGCCTACGTTGAGCAGAACAACGGCATCGAGCTGGAGCAAGGCGAGGTCGGTCAGCTCGTCTTCGGAGAGGCCCTCGGGACGGAGATGGGTGAGCACCAACCGAACGCCGCGGAATCGAGCAGCACCGGCGCGACGTGCACCGAGATCGGGTAGAAAGACGCGCTGCGGATCGCCGACGATGACCCGATCGATACGTCCTCTGCGATCGATGAGCACGCCAATGCGACGACCGGTGTTGCGCGACACCTCGGAGAGGGCGCGGGCCAGAACAGGCGTGACGAAGTCATCGGTGGCGACTCGACGCGAGTAAAGGGCCTGTAGTGCTTTGGTCTGGGCGGGCTTGAGCCCAACGGTGTTGCCGTACAAGGTTTCCAGCGGTGACTCCTGGGCGGGCTGGGACCCCAAGTCTCACACATCCGTGCCTTGGGCGCTACCACGTCATCGATGCCACGGTTTTGTGGGGTATAAAAATAGCCTTGGAGCATTGTGGGCCTAAGAGGGGCATCGACGACTTGGC
>JAACDH010000469.1 GCA_009936995.1 Rhodobacterales bacterium | reverse complement strand
CGCCAGGTCTTCACCGCCAGCAGAATCGACTCGGTGCCGCCCGAGGTCATGGTGCCCACGGTACTCTCGGGCCCGTTCAGCAGCGTAGCGGTCATCTGCACCACGTCGGTCTCCATTCGCTTTAGGGACTGAAACGCCATGGGATTCAGCCCGTTCTCGGCAAAGTACAGCGCGTGGGCTTTCTTGAGGAAGTCGTGATGGGCGTCGCCGGCCCAGTACACCATGCTCCAGGTCTTACCGCCCCGATAGTCTGCATCCTGTGCACCAAAATCCGCCATCTGCCCCAACAGCTCTTGGTGGTCTCGGCCTTGACTCGGGATCGCAGTTCGAACGTGCATGGGCTACCTCATTTGAGGCTAGTCTAATCGATCGTTTAAAGTATGCCACATTTCGGCCCAAAACAAAGGCCGCAGAAGCCGAGCTGCTGCGACCGGAGGTTGGGCGGAACAGGCCTAGTTTGAGATGTAGTCCTGGTTGATCTCGCCGGTCAGGCTACCCAAGAAGGCAACGATCTCGCCCACTTGCTGGTCGTCGAGTTCTTTGCCGAGCTGGTGGCTGGCCATGAGCTTGACCGCTTCGTCGAGGGTGGCGATGGAGCCATCGTGGAAGTACGGGCCCGTCTTGTCGACATTGCGCAGGGACGGCACCTTGAACACATGCTTATCGGCTTCGTTCCCGGTGACCTCTTGGCGACCCAGGTCGGCGGTCTCGTAGGGTTTGACCAGGCCGAGTTTCTGGAACATCTGCCCGCCGACGATTGGTCCGCTGTGGCAGGTGGTGCAGCCGGTGTCGATGAAGGTCTTCATGCCTACGAGCTGGGCGTCGGTCATGGCGGCGTCGTCACCAGCGATGAAAGCGTCTAGCGGACCCGGCGTCACCAAGCGGCGTTCGAAGGCGGCGATGGCGATGGCCATGTTGTCGGCGGTCATGGGCTTGTCGCCCTCGAAGCACTCGGCGAACGCGGCAGCATAGGAAGGCTCCTCGGCCAACCGGGCCTCGATCTCTGCGTCGTCCTTGAGCGCCATCTCCATGGGGTTGAGCACGGGGCCCTTGGCTTGCTCTTCGACGTCTTTGGCACGACCGTCCCAGAACTGGGTGGCGTGGAAGGCCGCGTAGTAAACCGTTGGCGAGTTGCGGCCACCTTTTTGGCCCTTATGCCCGATGGACGTAGGGCCGGCGTCGACGCCGTAGGCGGCCAAGTCGTGGCAGCTGTTACAAGACAAGTCTCGGTCTTGGGAGAGGCGCGTGTCGTTGTAGAGCGCTAACCCCAGCTTTACGCGCGCATCGGTGACCGGCTCCGCCTCGTTCGCGGCTTCGGACGGTGGAGTGCCAAACAGGGCCTTCGCTTGGGTGCGGGTCTCTTCGTGCTTGGATGGGGCGGCTTCTTCGACGACGGGCGCCTCTTTAGGGGCCGCAACGGGCTCGGGGGTAGCCTCGGAACCACAGGCAACGAGAAGGGCGAGGGAGAGAAGAGAGAGGGTGCGCATAGCTTTGCTCCAGGCGTCGGTGACACTATCCTAAGCGAGAATCATGCCACACCGGATGAACGAATCAAACTCCATATAATTGAAATCCAATGAACGTGTCACGAAATATCGTGTGCTGATCCGCGATATTTCGCGACCCTGATATTTCGCTGTGGAGGAGGCAAGGTCTAGCCCAAGCGGCCGAGCGGGCGCGCTTCGTCCACACCTTGATGGACCCGATGCACAAAGCGCTCCTCGCCGATGAGCGCGACGACCTGGGCTGCATCCAGAACGTCTCGCACTGGACCGCGAACGCCTGCGAACCAAACCTGGAGCCCGCGGCCCTGCAGGTCGGTGACCCAATCCCGAAGAAAGCCGGCGCCCGTCGCGTCAATGGAGGAGATGGCCTTGGCGTCGAGAATCACCGCTTCGAGGGCATCACCGTGGCCGTCCACCCATTCGCTGAGGGTCGTCTTCAGGAAGCCCGTGTTGGCGAAGTACAGGGGACCGTCGATGCGGACGGCGAGCACTTCGGGGCGAACCAAGGCGTCGGGGTTCCGCTTCACGTTCCGGTACACATCGGTGCCCTCCAGCTGGCCCAGCTCGGCCACGTGGGGCTTAGAGGTGTTCCAGATGAACCAAAAGAGGCTGGTGGCAGTACCCAACAGGATGCCTTGCTCGATGCCCAGGGTGAGCGTGGCCACGAAGGTGAGTCCCATCATCGCCAGGTCCGGCTTGGAGACCTTGTACAGGTGCTTGGCCTCGGCCACGTCGATGAGTCCGAGCACGGCGGTCATGATGATGGCGGCCAACACGCCCTTGGGCAGGAAGTAGAACAGCGGCGTGAGGAACATCAGGGTGATCACAACCAACAGGGCGGTGATGAGGGCCGCAACCCCCGTCTTGGCGCCGGCTTGGGCGTTGACTGCGGTCCGCGAGAAGCCACCAGTGACCGGATAGCCTTGGAGGACACCCGCCGCGAGGTTCGCCAGCCCCAGTCCCTTCAGCTCTTGATCGGGGTCAACCTCGAGTCCCTCTTTTCGAGCGAAGGCCTTTGCTACCGAGATGCTCTCCATAAAGGCGACCAGCGAGATGGTGAACGCCATAGGCAGCAGCGCCATCACCGAGTCCAGCTCCATGGGAGGCAGCGCCGGGGTGGGAAGCCCTTCAGGGACCGAGCCAACAATCGCCACCCCCATAGACTCGAGCCCCAATCCCCAGACCGTCAGCGCGCCACCCGCCACAACCAGGAGGAAGCGCGGAAACTTGGATGCGTATTTCTTCAGAACCACGAGGGCGGCGATGCTCGCGATCGAGATGCCGAGTGTAATCGAGTGAATCTCACCGACATGCTCGATGGCCTGCAGAATAATGTCGTGCACGTGGTGAGAGCGCTGGAGCGGCACGCCGAGCACATGCTTGAGCTGTGAGAGGCCGATGATCAGAGCGGCAGCCGAGGTGAATCCTGCGATGACCGGGTGCGAGAGGAACTTCACCAAGAAGCCCAACCGAACCACGCCCATGCCCAACTGAATCACGCCGACCATCAGCGCGAGTAGACCCGCGAGGCCCGCGTAGGCCGCCACATCACCCCCTGCGAGAGGAGCAACAGCACTTGCCACCAGCAGCGAGATCATCGCCACCGGTCCGACGGCGAGCTGACGAGAGGTACCAAAGACTGCGTAAAGAACTAAAGGAACCGTGCTGGCATACAGACCCACAATCGGCTCAAGGCCCGCCAACATTGCGTAGGCCATGGCCTGCGGAATCAGCATGATGCCGGTGGTGAGCCCTGCAACCAGATCTTGCTTCAACATCTCGCGCTCGTAGCCCCGTAAGCTGGCTGCGAGGGGAATCCATCGTTCTAGGGTGGACATCGAACCTCCTGCTCCCCTGTTAGCAAGGCACGTGCCAAGTTCGAAAATGGACCCATATTATAGGTTCTTTCTTGGCATTTCCACGAAACCTATTGCCCCCGCCCGAGGGTCAGGTATTTCCACTTTCTACTTTAGCCACAGGCTTCCGATCTTGACCAACCAATCTGACCCTAAATGACCCAACTTGAGCTACACTCTGACCCATGACGAATCTAGTGAACCGACCTGACACACAAACCCACAGCCTCCACGGCATCGTAGGCAACGCTCCTGCCATG
>JAACDH010000002.1 GCA_009936995.1 Rhodobacterales bacterium | reverse complement strand
AGAACGCAGAGCTAAAGGCCCTCCTCGACGCCGAGCCCACCCTCACGCGCCGTCCCACCGTTCAAGCCATGGAGGATCGGCTCTTCCATATGAACAACGTGCTCGACCACGGATTCGTGCGGGTAGTCGACTACATGGGCGATGACAACGCCATCGTCCAGGCCGCAAGGGTGTCGTACGGAAAGGGTACCAAGAACGTTCGCAACGATGCCGGTCTTATCCGCTACCTCATGCGTCATCGGCACACTACGCCGTTCGAGATGTGCGAGATCAAGCTCCACGTCAAGCTGCCGATCTTCGTGGCTCGGCAGTGGATTCGCCATCGGACGGCCAACGTCAACGAGTACAGCGCGCGCTACTCGATCCTCGATCGAGAGTTCTACCTGCCGGCGCCGGCCGACATCGCCGTGGAGTCCGTCGACAATAAGCAAGGCCGGGGAGACACCCTCACGGCCGAGCAGTCTGCACAGGTCCTCGAGCTGCTTCGCCGTGACTCTATGACGGTCTACGACACCTACAAGACGCTCATCAACGACGACGGCGACGGCAACCCCGTCGACGATGGTTCGCCCCAGCTGGCCCGTGAGCTCGCCCGGATGAACCTTGGGTTGAACTACTATACCCAGTGGTACTGGAAGGTCGACCTCCACAATCTGTTCCACTTCCTGTCGCTGCGTATGGACTCCCACGCCCAGTACGAGATCCGCGTGTACGCCGACATCATCGGCAGCATGGTCAAGGATTGGGTCCCCGCTGCTTGGGGCGCGTTCCAGGACTACCGCATCGGCGCTGGCATGTTCTCCAAGCGCGAGATCGACATCATTAAGGCCGCGCTGGCGGGTGGTGACTTCGACCAGCTGCTACCCAACAGCGGCATGAGCTTCCGCGAGCGCAAAGAGTTCCGCATCAAGTTGGACCTCGGCCCCCCGAAGAAAAAAGCGTAGGCCTGCGATAA
Organism: Rhodobacterales bacterium; assembly: GCA_009936995.1. Lineage (GTDB taxonomy): Bacteria > Myxococcota_A > UBA796 > UBA796 > JAACDH01. Next base: position 3,751 of record JAACDH010000002.1, on the reverse strand, counting down.
GCGAGGATGGGCGCTCACGGGTCTGACCGCCAGCGGATCGCCGAGCTGCGGGGAGAGGGACGCATCTCTCGGCGTTGATCGATCGCCGGTTCGGTCATACATGGACGGCTTAACCGAGGCCCATTCCGATGTCGAATACCGAAGAAAACTGGCAGACCCTGCTCAACCACTCCAGCGAGGTGGTTCGCTTGTCGCAGATCATGGGCTTGCTGAGCTGGGACCAGCAGGTCAATCTTCCGTCTGGGGCCGCCGCCGATCGCGGTGTTCAGGCGGGCCTGGTCAGCGGTCTCATTCAAGAGCGCGCCGCCGCTCCCGCGCTCGAGCCGATTCTCGCCGCGCTGGAGTCCGCCGACGACCTCAACGACCTCCAGACCGCTGGCGTCCGCAACATTCGCCGCTCGTACGACCGAATGGTGAAGCTGCCCAAAGACCTCGCCGAACGTCGGGCCCGTGCCTCTATGGATGGCTACGCCGCTTGGCATCGGGCTCGCGAAGCCAACGACTTCTCGATGTTCGCTCCCGCGCTGAAGACCGCGGTTGCGCTTGCCCGCGAGACGGCCGCCGCTGTCGCGCCAGCGCTGCATCCCTACGACGCCCTCCTCGAAGACTTCGACCCGGGGTCCAATCTCGCCGATCTTCGGCTAATGTTCGCTCGTCTGCGCGAGGGCTTGGTGGAGCTCATCGAGGCCGTCCGCGACGTCGACCCCATGCCGAAGATCACCGAGTCGTTCGACGAAGAAATCCAGATGAAATTGTACAACGACGTGGTCAAAGCCATGGGCTACGACCTTGATCACGGCCGAGTGGACCTGGCCGTTCATCCCTTCACCGTGCGGATGGGCGTGGGCGATGTGCGCATCACCACTCGGTTGGCCGCCGACGACCTGCTCTCGGGCCTGGGCGGCACCCTGCACGAGGCGGGTCACGCCATGTACGAGCAAGGCATGCCCTGCGATCCGCTGGGCAGCGGCGTCGATTCTGCGGCATCGTTGGGTATGCACGAGTCCCAATCTCGCTTCTGGGAGAACTACATTGGTAGGTCTAAGCCGTTTTTTGCCTGGTTCCGTTCCCAGCTGGTGGAGCGCTTCCCCGACACCGAGGTCACGCCCGCCGATCTGTACCGGGCGGCCAACCGTATTCAGCCGAGCCTAATTCGGATCTTCGCCGACGAGGTCACCTACAACCTCCACATCATCGTGCGCTTCGAACTTGAGGTGGCGTTGGTCGAGGGCAGCCTCGAAGTCGACGACCTCCCCGCTGCGTGGAACGCCAAGTACAAGGAAGTGTTGGGTATCGACGTGCCCGACGATCTGCAGGGCGTGCTGCAAGACGTGCACTGGTCGAGCGGGACGTTCGGCTACTTTCCAAGCTATACCCTCGGGAACCTCTACGCTGCTGCGCTGGGTAAGGTTATCGAGACGGCCATCCCCGACCTGTGGGACCGGGTGTCCGAAGGCGACATGTCGCCGGTGCTTTCTTGGCTGCGCACAAACGTTCATAGCCGCGGCCACAGCGTTGACGCGCCCGAACTGGTCCGTGAGCTGTGCGGCGACATCGACCTGGTCGACAACCTGCTGGACTACCTGTGGAGTCGCCACGGAAAGCTACACGGCGTCCGCCGATAGTGTTGATGTTCGAAGCACAAAACGCCCGACCCTCGAAAGAGGGGCCAGGTGTTGGCGGGATGAACCCGTAGAGCACTCTCAGTTAGAAGGTTTTCCCGCGAACAGGAAACGTATCTACCAGGAGGACTTGTGCACGCCGGGAAGCAGACCCAAGTGGGCAAGCTCGCGGAAAGCGATACGCGAAAGCATGAACTTCCGGTACACGGCGCGGGGGCGACCGGTGACGACGCAACGAGTGCGAAGGCGGACGGCAGAAGAGTTGCGGGGAAGCTTTGCCAGCTTCTGACGAGCGACTTGACGCTCTTCGGGGCTGAGCTTCTGGTCATTGGATTGACGCTTGTACTCGGCGCGCCTGGCCGCAAATTTGCGGACAAGCTTTTCACGCTTTGTTTGGCGATTGATCATACTGGTCTTGGCCATCAGTTCCTCGACGGAGATATTTCGACCCCGCCGGTGTATCGTTTCGGCGAGCGTTGTCAACCCTGACATGCCGAGACACCTGTATTAGACGCCGATTCACTGTTAAATCTAACCCGACTTGTTCTGCGGGGAGAACAGCCGTAAAACGATGAGGAAGCAGGTTTATGACGGAACCGGTTGTCTCGGCGCCGGCGCAGAGGCTGGATTTTGGCGCCGTGTTTGGGGGTGCGTCTCTACGTTAATGGGCCTGTTTCTGATGGCCATAAAACTTCCGTATGCTTGTTTGGCAAGGGCTATTATCTCCTTAAAGAGGCGGCGCGAGTGACGCATTAGCTGCAGCTCTGGTTGGGTTCCTGGGGTTTTGTGGGCCTGCGGTGCGCTGTGGTCACCGCGGACCGGATGTCGGGGATCTCATCGTGTGTGGGCGCCTCAACGCGCCAGGGCACGTGAGCCGCGCGGTCAACGTGTCGTTCGCCTGTAAAGCGGCGTTGAGACATCACGAACTGTGGTGTCGGAGGTTGTCCGGGCGAAGCGCATTCGTACAACGGTGACCGCTGGACGGGAAACTAGTCCTCGGATTCCTCGGATTCCTCGGACGTGATGAACTCCGGAGGTGGCGGAGGTAGAAACGGATCTGGATCTTTGAACAGCCAGGGTTTGCGGCCGAATAGTAGCATCATCCCCCATACGGTGATTGCGAACACGGGGGTCCACAGGGTCCAGTAAAGGAGGGCAGGCATGGGCGAGGCCTCGCCCACGGGTAGTTCGGTGTGTGCGTTGTCGGGCATGGGGGTCGCTCGTTATGGAAGGGGCATAACTGCTTGGGCGTCTGAGCAGGAGAGGTGTCGTGCCTGCTCAGTTCCTAGAAGCCTTCGTGAGCCGTATGCTCCACGACCTGGTGCGCTCGGACCGCATCGAAATCAAGCCCGGTAGCCACGACAAGATTGTGAAAGAGGTCGCCGCAGTGCTGGGCAATTCCGGCACCGGGTCTTCTCTCATCAGCACCTTTGTCGCCGCATTAATCAAAAATGCACACGTCGAGGAACTGTACGCCGAGAACGACGAGATCAAAGAGCTAATTGTGGACCTGGGTCTGTGATGATCAGCTTGTCCAGCGGATCGTCGCTGGGTCTGCTACGATCCGAACATCAACTTGAGGGAGGTTCCGCTGACGACCAGCGGTGAGCAATGCAGCGTACTGAAGACTTTGCCACTTGGCGCCTGGGCGTGTCGATTTCGGCGTGGTTCGGTGACGCTGTTGGCCCGACTCTCCGAGGACGTGCCCCTCTACGGCGAGCTGTTGCAGGCCGGGCCGGTGCGCGTCACTCTTCAGTTTACGGGTGGCAAGGTGCCGCGGGTGGCCCAGGTGTCGATCGTGGGACAGTGGCGCGGCGGACGTTGTTTAGACGTCGGCTCAAATCGGGCCACCCTCGACGGCGCGTTGCGGATGGATTCCATCTGCCCCGAGGCGCTCTCACTGGCCCTCATCGACCACCTGTGGGATATCGAGTTCGACTTGGTCGCCCACGCCGACCAACAGCTGCTGGTTCGTTTTGGTCCGGGCGTCGAGGTCGCCATTCGGCGGGGAACGACGGTCTCTGTCTGTGGTCTCGCTGTGGGGCCGCCTCACGCCATGGTGTTGTCGGGGCCCCTCGAGCTCGACGCCGGTGATGCGTGGATCTGCCTCAGTCGGGATAAACTCCGTT
>JAACDH010000468.1 GCA_009936995.1 Rhodobacterales bacterium | reverse complement strand
GGCAACGCCAACGTGCGCGACGATTCACGTTACAGTGACACCTGGGTCTACGGGAATGTGCTGATCGAACCCGAGGAGGCCGGCAACAGTCAGATCGTGCACTACGGCGGTGACAGTGGCGACACCGAGGGGTATCGCAAGGGCACCCTGCACTTCTACAACAACACCATCGTCAGCGAACGGTCGGGCAATACCACCTTGGTCCGCCTGTCATCGCCGAGCGAATCCGCAGATATCCGCAACAACATCGTCTCGGTGGGCGGCACCTTGGGCTTGGTGGCCGAGAACGGCGATGTCGAACTCCGGGGCAACTGGTTGCAGCCGGGCTGGGTGAACGCCATCGAGTCATCCACCGGGGTTATCCAAGATCTTGGCGGCGTATCTGGTGCGGACATCGGTTTCGTCGACGCAGCGGGCCACGATTTCCGACTTGTGGCAGAATCTCCCTGCATCGACGCCGCTGTCGACCTCGAAGCCGAGGGTACCTCCGTCGACCGCTCCATTAACAACGCGGGCCTCGTGACGGCTCGACCCTACGACGGGGCGCTGGATTGCGGCGCTTACGAGTACACACCATGAAGATGACGCAACTAGAATTCATGGTCGGCCGTTGGCGACGAACCGACGGTGAGACCACCACAGAAGAGTCGTGGTCCCCGCTTGAGGGCGACACCCTAATGGGCCACAACCGCGTGACGACCTCCGAAGGCACCACCTCTTTTGAGTTCATGCGCATCGCCCAGACCGAAGACGGCGTGCAGTATACCGCTTGGCCTGGCGGCGGCTCGCCCACGGTGTTTAAGCTTACCGAAGTGAAGGGAAAGACTGCGCTCTTCGAGAATCTGGAGCACGATTATCCCAAGCGAATTCACTACAGCCGCCACGGGGATGTGCTCACCGCAAAAATCTGGGGCACCCATCCAGACAAGGCCAAGTCTTGGTCGTGGACGTTGGCCGGCAGCGAGCAGGCATCGGATACGCCCAGAGCGACCGGTGTAGGTGGCGTTTTATTCAAGTCCAAAGATCCCAAGGCGCTGCGGGAATGGTACGGCACGCACCTGGGCTTGGTCATCAACGATTACGGCTCGGTGTTTGAGTTTCGAACCGCCCATCAGCCCGGTCATACAGGCTATCTCAGCTGGAGCCCTTTCGCGGACTCCACCACCTACTTCCAGCCCTCCGAACGCGATTTTATGATCAACTATCGGGTGTTCCACTTGGATGTACTGTTGGCGAACCTTGCCACGGCCGGCGTCGAGCAGGTGGGCGATGTCCAGCGAACCGAGTACGGCGACTTCGCCCACATCCTAGACCCCGAGGGCAACAAGGTAGAGCTGTGGGAGCCAGTAGACGCGGTTTTCGAGCGGTTGTACGACGGAAAGACCACGAAATAGGCTGATTGGACGGAAAGGGTTCTCGTGATTGGACAAAGGCGCCACATCGGATGAACCGGTTAGTGCTTAAGCTGCCTTTCGCACCTAAAGGCCGCCGATGTCCGGTTTAACCCGACCGACCACCCTGCTAAGCCTCATCGTGACCCCTGCGAGTGATGTCGAGCGCGATAATTTCTCGCCCGACGAGCGCGTCAAGCACCAATGGAATCAGTGATTTCATCTTCAACGAGGTCGAACTGGCTCGGGAGAGGCGCTAATGCCTCTTATCGTGCGCCCGGCTAAGCTTGGCGTGGAGGGAGATGTCGTCGACATGAAATCCCTTTTGTACCCCTGCAGAGGACAGCTTCGCCTCGCCAAAGTTCACCGCCAGTCGGAATCGAATGTTGGGCTGCGTCGGGTGACCGTCGAGGTGCAGCGTACACGCTGGGGAAGCCGCCGCAAGGCGGGTCCATGAGGTTCTTCCTAAGCGTTTTGGCGGTTTCGACCTGAAGCTGCATCCGGAGAAGACGCGGTTGATTCCGTTCCAGCGGCCGCGACCCACAGCCGGAGGTCGCACCTTGGCGTGATCGGCCAGTTCGAAAGGTGAATATGTGAACCGAGCAGCCCGATGCAAGCGTGGGGCACGTTCGGATCTGTGGGG
>JAACDH010000467.1 GCA_009936995.1 Rhodobacterales bacterium | reverse complement strand
CCAACGTCGCCCGCATGGGGATTCAGCCCGCACACCAGCAGCTTGGGCCGCTCGATGCCAAGCTGGGCCTGAAGCGCCCGGTTGGCAGCCTGAATCGTATCCAAAACCGCTTCATGGGTGACCGCCGCCGCCACCTGAGAGAGCGGTAGGTGCACGGTGACCAGCACCACTCGGACCGACCCACCCACAAAGGCCATCACCGGCCGCTCTACACCACAAAGATGGCCCAAAAAGTCGGTGTGGCCGGGGTACTGAAAGCCGCGGGCTGCCAGCCGCGCTTTGTGGATAGGCCCGGTGACCAAAGCGCCAAAACGACCCTCTTGGATTCCAAGCACTGCGGCGCGAATGGACGCCACCTCGATAGGCTCGTCTTCGTCGCCAAGATCGATGACGTCCACCGACCGCAGATCGAAGTCCACAAGCTCAGCGGCACGGACCAAGGCCGCACGGTGTCCCAACAGGACCGCGTGAACTGGCTGCCCTCGCTGTGACCGTAGCGCGAGCGCCTTACAAGTGACCTCGGGCCCGACACCACGGGGATCCCCAGGAGTAATCGCCAGGGGCACACCCATGGTCAGGGCGCCAGGAGCATGATCTCGACCGAAGCCAAGCGACGCGCGCGCTGATACCACTCGTTCTCCACTTGGTCGATCTTCTCTTGGAAAATCTGGCCGTGGAGCTGGTCTTTTACATCGTCGAAGGGCACAACCTGGCTCTCGCCAAGTTCGCGCTTGTTCACGCGGACGACAAACAGCACATTGCCTACGCGAACGGGGTCGGCGACGGTGCCCACATCGACCTCGAATGCGGCTTTGTCGACGTCGGCCGTAAGCTCACCCCGACCGTAGGTTTTTCCACCGACCACCATGGCGAGCATGGCTTCGTCATTCTCTTCGACCGCCACATCCCACTCGAGCTCGCCAGCGTTAACGGCCTGAACGATGCCTCGGGCCTTGTCGGCGACGGCCAGAGCGGCCTCTTCGTCGGCGTCGGCGGGGATGAGCATGCCCAACGCGTCGAGGGTGACCTCGAGGGGGCGATTAGCACGGGCCGTCCGCTGGTAGGCGTCAGTGACTTCATCTTGGGAGACCACAACACGGGGCGCGAGTACGCCCTGTTGGAACCGCTGCATGCGCATGCGGTCGGCCATATCGCCACGGAACGCATCCCAGGCGATTCCCTCTTCGGTGAGTTGACGTCGGAGCTCTTGGCGGTCGGCGAGACCGTTCTCACGGATGACTTGGTCGATCGCCTGATCGATCTCATCGGCGCCAACTCGCATACCGATGTCTTCCAGCTCGGAGCGAATCAATACCCGCTTCACGAGCGCGTCGAGGACCTCGAGCTCCATCTCGTGAACACAGGTGGCCGTGGCCATTTTACAGCGTTGATCGATGTAGTCTGTGCCCAGATCATAGATCTCGGACAAGGCAATGACCTCTCCGTCGACCGAGGCGGCTACCCGGTCCACCGTGGTTGCCTGTGCCCCCCCCACCAAGGCCACGAGAAGGAACCACATGGTTTATTCTCCACCCGGAATGTTGAGCTCGACGGTGGGTCGGGGAGGCCGGTTCTCGAGTGCATGCCCTCGTAAATCGGGGGGCGCGGACACAGGCGAGGCGCCGTCTGTGGCTGCCCGGCCTTCGCGGGCCTTGGTGAGATCGAGGCCATCGATGGCCTCTTGGTCCACGGTAATCGGGTACCGATCCTTGACACCGCTGATGTAGCCATCGGTGAGTTCTTTGTAGCGTTCGTTTTTGAGCTTGCGCAGGACAGAACCCTTCATCTGCTCGAAGGTGCGCTCTTGACGATCGCGGCGGCTAGCAACGGCGACAATGTTGATGCCACCGGCGGCCTCGAACGGCTGAGAAATCTCTCCTACGTCGAGCTCAAAGGCCTTGCCGATAACATCCGGCTCGATACCGGGCTTACCCTCGCGAGATAGGTAGCCTAAATCGCCGCCACGGCGCTTGTAGGGGCCATCGGAGTGCAACGAGGCCAGCTCTTTGAAACGATCAGGCTGGGCCACAAGTTGGGCACGAAGCTCGGACGCCATTTTGGTCGCGGCGGCCGTATCGAGTTCGGGACCCGTTTTCAGAAAGATGCGTTTGACTTGTAGCTTTTCGGGGACCACAAACTCGTCTATGTGCGTGTCGTAGTAGGCGCGAAGTTCGTCGGGTGCGAAGTCGGACGCTTTCACGTTGCTGTAGATTTCTTCGCGAAGCAGTAAGTTGACCATGATCTTCCGGACCTTGGGGTCGCGGTACAGGCCTTTCGACACCGCCTCTTGCCACAGGGCTTCTTCAGTGACCAAGCTGTTGAGAATTTCTTTTCGCTCGGCTTCACTCATATCGCCGCTGCTGGCGGACGGAGAACGCATCGCTTGGGCCAGGTACTCCTCGGCGGTGACGCCTCCTTGACCCACTTCCACCACGATCTGGCCCTCGATTTCCACCGAGGGGGCGTCACCGGGCGTTGCTGCAGCATTACCGACGTTGGAGTTGGCTTCATTTGAGCCGCAACCCATTAGCAGAGCAAGGGTGATGACAGAGATCCATGGAGTTGATTTGAGCATGTCCAACCTGAAGCGTAGAAACAGCCCGGAGATATCACGGCCCCGACCCACGTGCACGCCAAAGCACACTGGCGTGATAGCCATCCTCGGGGTAGTTCCAGCGTCCCCCGGAGTGCCTCATGGACTTTGCCGACGCCGTCGCGAGCCGCCGAACCTTTGCCATCATCAGCCACCCCGATGCGGGCAAAACCACCCTCACCGAGAAGCTGCTGCTGTACGGCGGTGCGCTCCACATCGCCGGTGCAGTAAAGAGCCGCAAGGCGAGCCGTCACGCGCTGTCCGATTGGATGGAGATGGAGAAAGAGAAGGGCATCTCCATTACCAGCTCGGTTCTTCAATTCGATAGCCTAGATCGTCGCTTCAACCTCCTCGATACCCCCGGGCACGCTGACTTCTCTGAAGATACGTACCGCACCCTAGCCGCGGTCGACTCGGCGGTCATGTTGGTCGACAACGCCAAGGGCGTCGAAGCCCGCACCCTGAAGTTGTTCGAGGTCTGTCGGCTGCGAAAGCTCCCCGTCATGACCTTCGTGAACAAGATGGATCGCCCCGGCCTCGACCCCCTCGATCTGATGGATCAAGTCGGCAAGACGCTGAACATCAAGACGGTCCCGCTCAACTGGCCCATCATCGACGCCATCAATCAGACCTTCCACGGTGTATACGACCGGGTCCACAAAAAGGCCATCCTCTTCGAGCGCATCGGCGCCGGAACCGACGTGGTGCCCCAGCTGGTCCTTGAACTCGACGATCCCCGGCTGCTCGAACGGGTCACCGAGCTCGCCCTCGAAGACCTCAAAGAGGCCCTCGAGTTGGTCGAAATGGCGGGTGACCCCTGGGACCAGGAAGCCTTCCTCGCCGGCGAAATCACCCCGTTCTTCTTCGGCTCGGCCATGACCAACTTCGGTGTTGGAGAGCTGCTCAAGGCCATCTCCGAGCTGGCCCCCTCTCCATTGCCACGCCCCACCATCAACGGCCAACGTAGCCCCCAAGACACCGAATTCAGCGGCTTCATCTTTAAGATTCAAGCGAACATGAACCCCCGTCACCGCGACCGGATCGCGTTCATGCGCGTCGTAAGTGGCATGTTCTCTAGAGGTATGGAAGTTCGAGTCAAGCGGTCGAACAAGAAGCTCCGCCTGTCCAAACCACACACCTTTATGGCCTCCGAGCGCAGCATCGTCGACGTCGCCTACCCCGGTGACATCGTGGGTCTGTACGACCCCGGCGAGCTTCGCCTGGCCGACACACTCTACGAAGGTGAGTCCGTCCAGTTCAAGGGTATTCCCCGCTTTGCACCAGAGTTCTTTGCGCGCATCATTCTCAAGGACCCCACCAAGCGCAAACACCTGCAAAACGGCCTCACGCAGCTGTCCCAAGAGGGCACCATTCAGCTGTTCTATCGCGAGGGGTTAGGCAAGGCAGATCCCTACCTCGGCGCTGTCGGCATGCTTCAGTTCGAGGTGCTCAAGTCCCGTTTAACCAACGAGTACAACACCCGCGCCGAGCTCGAGCGGGCGCCGTTCGCCGTAGCCCGTTGGGTCGCTGGCGATCCCGCCGGGCTGGCCTGGCTCCGCGCGCGCCCCGACTACCTGATGGTCGAAGACCGCTATGGGCATCCGGTCGTGCTGTCCGCCTCGCCCTGGCCCCTGAACTACGCGCTCTCCGAAGCGCCGGGCCTCAGGCTACTAGACGTCTCGCCAAATTAGTGGTTCGCTGACCGTCACAGTGGAGCAGATATGAGCCAAAATCTCTTAAAATCATCCCTTCTCGCGGCCTCGATCGCACTTACCGCCTGCGGTTCCGGCGAGGCCGAGTGTACCCCCGCCCAATGTGAAGCCCTCGCGGGTCAACCGGCCCCAGAGGAGGCCGCGTCCAAGCCAGTGCCCGCCGAAGCCCCGGCGCAAGGCGATCTCACCGCATTTGAGAAGTCCCTGGTCGATCCGATGCTCGAGGACCTTCGCGCCGGCGTTCGACCGTTCAATGACCACGCCGTCGGCATCTGCAAGGGCCAGGGCAAGGACTGCCAGTACTTCATGGGAACCGACGTCGGTGAGCTGCCTCCGGGCGACTTCATGGTGCGCGCAGAGCTCCAAGCGCCGGCCCTAGGCGAGGACTGGACCGTGAACTTCGCCACCGAGTGCGAGACCACCAAAGTGACCGACGGCGGCTCGACCACGTCGAAGACTGGCCGCGACAAGGACCATACCGTCGACCATCGAGAAGGCGACCGCGGCTACCGATTGTCACCGCTGTACAACATCACCAGCCCCAACCACGGCGGCGCCAAGTCCTGCACCTGGACACTCACCGCCAAGCACCCCGACGGCGACAAGGTGTACACCGGCAGCTGGTCAGTGCCCGCCAAGTAGGCGTCGAGCGGGTCGTGGTGACTCAACATTGGCCCTGGGCCGTCCCCGTGGTACCCTTGAACGTCGGAGGAGCGCATGATTCGCACCAGCACTGCAGCCTTGACCACCCTTGGACTGTTCGCAGCCACCCCAGCCCTGGCCATCGACGACCCCTATATGTGGGGTGGCGGACCCCGTATCGGCACGACGGTCATCCCCGGTCAGTACCCCGTCACCTTCCCGACCAAGTTGGTGAACTACTACTTCATCGACGATGACTCGCCCGAAGCCGGTGACACCAAGAGTGATGACCCCAAGCGCGATCTCGACGAAAATGACGATCCGCTGGCCCACGGCCTGTCGAAGGTT
>JAACDH010000466.1 GCA_009936995.1 Rhodobacterales bacterium | reverse complement strand
TCGTGGGTGCAACCGCAGGCGGCCCCATCATCAACGACGCCATCGCAGTCGTCATCGATGCCATTGCACTGCTCGGTGGCGCCGGGAGACACCGAACCGTCACTGTCGTTGCAGTCGCCGGTGACGAGAACGTAGCCTGGAATGACGGCAAGGCTGTCGTCAACCTGGGTAATGGCGGGGTCGCCAATGCCGTCACCGTCGCCGTCGTAGTAGAACGTGGCGGTACCGCCGTGGGCGAAGGTCAGTAGGGCGAGAAGCAAGGACATGTCCGCAGTCTAACTCAATTGGGTGGTGTATCGTCCAGTAGTTAGACGCCTAACCAAGCAACCTTGAGTGGGTGGCGCCCGTCGAAGCTGGGAAAATCAGCCTCGGGTGCAAGAATGTTCAGGCTCCGAAGTGGTCGTCCGGCTTTTTCTGCGGACCTGCGTAGAATGCTGGTCCATGCGTCAAGATCGACCTTGGCCACATTGTTGGTGCACAACAGGTGTCCGCCGGGCGCGGTGGCCAGTAGGGCGGGTTTAAACAGGCTTGGATAATCTCGAATGACGTCGACGGCGCCAAACGCCGAACGAGCCCAGCGGGGCGGATCGAGCACCACCACGTCGAATTGCTGTGCCTTACGACGCTTGAAATGTAGCGTTCGCTTACCACGTCGGTCCTGCATTTTCAGCCCAGCGAGCTGGCGAACCACAGGGAACACATCTTCGTGGATGTTGCGCCAGGCGGTGGGGTTGTCGGCGCTTCCTTCGGTTTGACTGCCGTTGAGCTTTGCGTTGGCATGACCTGTGGCTAATGCGCTCTCAGCAAAGTCGACGTTCCAGACCGCGGATGCGCCGCCCGCCATGGCCGCTACACCGGCCGTGCAGGTGTACGAGACCAGGTTGAGCACGGACTTTCCGGCGCTGTTGGCGCGGATGTGTCGGCGCGCTGCGCGGAAGTCTAGGAACAGCAGGGGGTCGATGCCTCGATGCCGTGGATTCACATCGAAGCGAAGGCCCAGCTCTTGGCCGGTGAGCTCTTCGGGGAGCTCGGGGTTGTGCCAGGGCTCGAAGACCGCTGTTCCGCCGCCCGCACGGTGATTCCAGGCGGCCGTAAGCTCGGTGGACAGGTGGTCGCAAATCAACCGATGGACTGGGTCGACGAGCTGGTGATTCAGCGGCTCGCGCCAGGTCTGCAGCAGCAGGATAGGGCCGTACCGATCGATGGTCAGGCCAGGAGCGCCCTCGGCTGCGCCGTGAAACAAGCGAATACAGTCGGTTTCGGGCAGCGAGGCCAGCAAGTCGGTGCGGGCGTCGAGGGCAGTTTGGATAGCGGTGAGCATCGTGGGATCCGGGCTCTACGCGCGAATGCTGGGCTGACCACCAGAGCTTTCCGCGTTGAGGGGCGGCGACATAACACCTTGGAACCGGGGCGGTGTCGACGGACTCAGCCCCGCCGAGCGGATATCGGCCGACCATCAGCGGTAGTCGGCGGTTGAGGGATTCAAGGACCTGCTGGCCCGTTCGACGGGGGCGGGTGGCCTTCTTCCTACGATGTTCATAGCCCGATGCCATTAAACGCACAGGCGGTGGGACAGAACGTGTCGAAATGGACCCTAGCGGCGCGGCTGCTTCCAGTTGATCCCCGTCGTGATGCCCAGTCGGCCGTAGCCGTCTTCTTCGGAGGTCCAGGACAGGTTCACGGGCACTTCGAACGCGTCATCGACCGGGAGGGTGACGCCCATCGCGCTGATCATGCCCGGCACAGGGGTAATTCTGTCGAATGAGTCTTGAGTAAAGCTCAGGTTGACGCCAACGCCCATGTGGAAGCGCTCGCGGATCTCAACACCGGCCAGCACGTTGAAGGTGGGGACCAGCTTGCTCTGGTTGAGTCCTGCGATCAGGGCGTTCTGCACGAAGATGACGTTCACGGTGCCGCCGCCGACCATCGTCTGTTGCGCTTCGTAGCCCATCAGGGAGACGTGGGGGGAGCTCAGCAGCTCGGTGTTGGCGTAGGTGTAGCCAACCCGAAAGCCATGGCGAAGGAGGGTATAGGTCTCGGGACCCTCCTCCGCTCGGGGGGCGGGTTCCGCGAAGCCCGCTTCGATGTTTTGCTCCGTCCAGATCTTCGGTGGCGCGTCGGCTCCAACCGTGGGGTCGTCGGCAAAGGCAGCGATAGGAGCGGTGAGTGCGAACAGGATGACGAGGCGGTTCATGGTGAACTCCGTTGCGGTTGTGGGACACTCTGGAAGTTTGCATGGGACGTGCCATCTGCATTTTCTAGGTTCAACCGTTGTGGAGGCGCTGATATGTCCACGATCGACGACGACGCCGTCCGTTTCGTGGACGCTCCGGATCTGGGCAGATCTGACGGATATTGCAGACATCGCCTTTCACGCCACGTCTGATCTACTGCTCGGCAAGGAAAACGGCTATCGCGAGCTCCATGGCCTCACTGCCCACCTGCTGCCTGCGATCTAGACGGCTAGGCTCCGCTGTCCGGCCGCTTGGTCGAGCTACCTGCCCGCGAGATTGGTGGCCAGCTTCCCACCTGGCAGCAGTTGATGATTCTCAGCGAACGTGCGGGTTCGGCCCGTATTCTTCTGCCGCTCGACGGTGCGCGGCGCTGGAAGGCGGCGTCTCCTGACCAGAAGTCTCAGTCTGAGAGCTGCGCCTTGTTCGACTCGGTGTAGGTCTCGTTTTACAAGGGGGGTGACGCGTTGTCGGGCGCGATGCTGCTCGATTCGACAGACTTAATCGCGCAGGCTGCGGTCTGGCAACGGCGCCAGGGTGGAACCGTGTACGCGGCGCTTTCGAATATCGTCTCGGCGCGAAGCCGCTTGATGCCTCAACTCGCCAAGATGGACGGGTACCGCGCGCAAGGTACCCAGGTCGCGGCGATCGGGTCGCGTTTCGAAGGCGTCGACGTCCTCCCCAGTCCGTCGCAGGTGAACCAGTTTCACCGCCATCTACGCGGTGAGCGTGCGGGGCTGTTGAACCAGCGTGGACAAAGGCTCGGGATTGCGGGCCTGCATGGCTTCCGAGGTTGGGTACAGGGGCGGTACGCCACTTTTATCTGGTGTCGGGACCGTGTGAGGACAGGTCCCCCGGGTTGACCGAACAGCTAGAACATGTTCTAGTGAAACACGTTCTACTGGAGTGACCTCATGGCGTTCAATCTCGCGGACCTCTTTGAGGCCCTGGCCGACTCGTTTCCGGACCGGATGGCCTTGGTATCCTCCGCGACAGCGCTGACGTTTGGCGAACTCGACGACCGAGCCACCCGAATGGCGAACCACTGGGCGGGGCTCGGTGTTGGTCCTGGGGACCACATCGGCTTGTACCTATACAACCGCCATGAGTACATCGTCTCCATGCTGGCCGCCTACAAGCTCCGTGCGGTAACGATCAACCTGAACTATCGCTACGTTGCCGAGGAGCTTCGGTACGTGTGTGAGAACGCAGATCTGGTCGGTGTGGTCTACGAGTCTGAGCTTGTAGACGTGGTGAATCAGGCCATGCCTGATCACGTTCGGTTCCGCATCGCGGCGGGCCAGGAGTTTGCTGCCATCTTGGCCGGCAGCTCTTCGAAACGGAGCTTTGACGCCCGTAGCGATGACGACCTGTTCATCGTGTACACCGGCGGTACCACCGGCATGCCCCGCGGGGTGATGTGGCGTCACGAAGATTTGTTTTTCGCGGCGTTACAAGGTGGAAACCCAGGTGGCGTTCCCTTCGAGAGTATCGAGGAGATGACCGCCCAGCTCACCAAGAACGGTGAGGGCATCAACATCCACCCGTGTCCGCCCTTGATTCATGGTGCCGCGATGCTGGCCAGTTGGATCGCGATGCTCAACGGCGGTGTTGCGATCATCTCGGAAGGAAGGAGCTTTGTTCCCGAGGAGAGCTTGGACCTTTCCGCCAAATACCAGGCCCACACCATCAACATCGTCGGTGACGCCATGGCGCTGCCGCTGGTCAAGGCCCTGCGAGAGAACCCCGATCGATGGGACCTCTCCAACCTCCTGGTCATCGCTAGCGCGGGTGCCGTATTGTCGGGGTCTATCCGAGAACGTCTTGAGGCCCTGTTGCCCCATGTGATGATCATGAACAACTTTGGTGCCTCCGAGACCGGCCATCAAGGCACCGCGTTTTACGAGGATGGCAAAGTCATCTGGATCATGGACGATCGACACACCACCGTTGTGGATGAGAACCTGAACCGAATCCAACCGGGCTCGGGAGAGGTGGGTAAGCTCGCGCGTTTTGGCCGAATTCCCTTGGGCTACTACGGCGACAAAGAGAAGACCGCACGCACCTTCTTCGAGAAAGACGGTGTTCGCTACGTGCTTCCAGGCGACATGGCCAGCATCGACGCAGATGGTTCGGTGGTGTTCTTGGGACGGGGCAGCGTGTGCATCAACTCCGGTGGCGAGAAGGTGTACTGCGAAGAAGTGGAGGAGGCGCTCAAGGGGCACCCCGACGTCTTCGATGCCGTGGTGGTGGGCGTTCCCGACGAGCGCTGGGGCCAACGCGTAGAAGCGCTGGTGACCGTCAATGAGGGGCGCCGTGGAGACGTTGCGTCCATGGGAGCGTTCTGTCGCACCAAGCTGGCGGGCTACAAGACGCCGCGCGCCATCTGGGTGGTCGACGACCTAAACCGACAACCCAGCGGAAAACCTGATTACCGCTGGGCAAAAGCGCGAGCCATCGAGCTGGGGGCGAAATGAGACTCGAGAACAAACTGGCCGTGGTTACGGGCGCGGCATCTGGCATTGGACGCTCAATGGTCCGCCGATTTGTAGCCGAAGGCGCCACGGTCGTCGCGGTCGACATGGATGAAGGCCGACTGGCCAAAGTCGCCGCCGAGACGGGCTGCCGAATGGTGGTGGCCGACATCTCCAGCGACGAAGGCATCGCCGCGATGTTGGACCAGGAGCGCATCGATATTCTGTGCAACAACGCCGGAATCCTCGATGCCCTCACACCACTGGCCGACGTCGACGACGCCATGTGGGAGCGGGTCATGCGGGTGAACGTCACCGGCCCGTTCAAGGCGATTCGGTCGGTGATTCCACGGATGATCGAGCAAAAAGGCGGCGCCATTCTGAACACCTGCTCTGCCGCGGCGCTCTCCGGTGGCCGAGCCGGTGCCGCATACACGGCTTCCAAACACGCTCTACTCGGGCTGACTCGGTCCACCGCTTGGTACTACGGCGACCAGGGCATCCGCAGTAACGCCATCGCACCTGGGGCCATCCAGACCAAGATGCACATGCGGATGACGCCTCATGCCGGCGGAATGGAGAAGTATATGGCCTACTTCCAGACCATGCCGCCTCACGGGAAGGCCGCGGCCGTGGCCGATGTCGCCACCTTCTTGGTCAGCGACGACTCCCGGTACGTAAACGGCGAGATCGTGTCCGTAGACGGTGGCTGGAACAGCTTTTGAGCGCCATGCATATCGAATATACCGCCGAACAACAGACGCTCAAAGACCACATTCGCCAGACCATGTTCCGGCTGATGACACCGGAGCTCAGGGAAGAGCTACGACACACGGAGGGCGGCGGCCCATTGTACCACCAGACCCTCCAAGAGCTTGGCCGGATGGGCCTTCTCGGACTTGGATGGCCCAAAGAAGTGGGCGGCCAAGGACGCTCTCCCATCCATGAGTTTGTGTTCTTCGACGAGATGCACCGTTCTGGATTTCCGATTCCGCTGCTGACCCTATGCACGGTAGGGCCCACCCTAGCTCACTTCGGCACCGAGGCTCAAAAGGCGGAGTTTATCCCACCCATTCTGGAGGGGAAGCTCCACTTTTCCATCGCCTATACCGAGCCTAGTGCCGGCACCGACTTGGCCAGCCTGACCACCGCGGCGGTTCGTGACGGCGACGACTATGTCATCAACGGCCAGAAGGTTTTTATCTCTTTAGCGGACCACGCTGACTACCTGTGGCTTGCCGCGCGGACCAACCCAGAGGGGCCGAAACTCAAGGGTATTAGCATGATCTTGGTGCCGATGAAGGCAGCCGGCGTGTCGTTTACGCCCATTCGGAATCTGGGCGATAACAACATCCATACGGTGTATCTGGACAACGTCCGGGTGCCGGTGAGCAACCGCGTCGGACCCGAGAATGGCGGTTGGCGAATGATTACCACCCAGCTGAACCACGAACGGGTGGCGCTGATGATGGTGGGGCCGCTGCAACGCCTGCTCGAAGAGGGGCGGGATTGGGCCGCCGAGACGTCGGATGGAACCGGCGTTGTCTTGGACCAGCCTTGGGTTCGTCGCCACCTTGCCGAGGTGGACGCGGGCCTCGAGGTGCTGCGACTGATGAACTGGCGCCAGGCTTGGAAGCTGGGTCGCGGCGATCTGCAGATGCAGGAGGCGAGCGGTCTGAAGGTGTACGGCTCGGAGCTTTACGTACGTGCACACCGGTCTTTACTAGAGATTTTGGGTGTGGCCGGGACCCTCAAACAGGGCTCTCCTGGGGCGCTACTCCACGGGGACGTAGAGCGTCATTATCGGGCCACGTTGGTGCTCACCTTTGGTGGCGGAACGAACGAAATTCAGCGAGACATCATCGGGATGGCCGGCTTGGGTCTTCCACGGGCGGCGAGGTAGTCATGAACTGGGAACCCACCGAGATGATGCAGGCCGTGACCGAGCTGTCGGGCCAAATCTTGAAGGATGACGATGCTTGGCAGGCGCTCGCCGAGGCCGAGTTGCTGACGTTGGACGATTTGCTCGACATCGCGACCCTGCTGGTCGCTGTCGGTGAGCATGGCGCCCAAATCCCCGTGTTCGAAACGCTGGTTTTGGGGGCTCCTGCTCGCGGCGACTTGCCGGTCGATGCAGTACTCACCGGCGCGCTCCATGAGACCGGCGCCCGCGACCCAAACCAGGCGACGACCGCGTGTCGTGACGGCAAACTGTACGGCACCAAGATCTGTGTGCCGGCCATTGACCGCGCGGTTCGAGTCGTCGTGCCGGCTTCCGACGGTTTGTACTGGGTTCGGACCGAAGACTGCCAGATTCGTCTTGGCATGGGAACCAACGACGACCCAGTGGGTGAGTTGATCCTTGACGGTGTGCCTGCAAACCGAATCGGCGACCTGGATGCGGTCGCGGCTTGGACGCAGCGGGCCCAAGTGGGGCTGTGCGCGCTGTCCCTGGGCCTGTCCAAGACCGGCCTGCGAATGACCGCGAACTATGCACGAGAACGAAAGCAGTTCGGCAAGCCCATCGGTACGTTTCAGGCGGTGGGCCAACGGCTCGCCGATGCCTGGATCGACGTGGAGGCCATGGACGTCACGCTGTGGCAGGCTGCGTGGCGTGTTTCCGAAGGGCGTTCCTCGGAGAGAGAAGTCCGAATCGCCCGGTATTGGGCATGCGAGGGCAGCCATCGGGTGCTCGCGGCGGCTCAACACATCCACGGAGGCATGGGTTTTGACCGCGACTATGCTCTACACCGCTACTTCCTCACCGCCAAACACTGGGAGTTCGCCCTCGGGGGCGCTGGAGCTCAGCTGCAGGCGCTGGGTGGCTTGTTGGCTACTCCACGTGGTCGAGGCTGATACTCCAGTCCTCGTTCCACATTCCCCAATCCGACATATGGGCAGTTTCCGGCCACCGCAGCGTTTCATTGTCTAGCTGAACGTACTGCTCTTCGATGGGCCGGGTGGATTTGACGAGCGCGACCTCTCGGAACTCCAGCCGTAACATTGGACCGATACAAGAGCAGGCAGAGGCGTTTTTTGGGGCAATGGACAGCCAGCTTGCGGTGCCAAGCGCGGCGAAGGTGACCAGTGCGAGAAGGTTTCTCATGGTTAGCTCCAAAGGTGTTTCGTTGCGGTCACGCTATTCGACGATGTCGTAGGTCACCCGCCAGACTTGGCCTTCACCGTCGACGTAGTCGATGACCACATCGTCCGGGCCAACGTCCACAGACATTTGCGTCCAGTCGTCTTCGGGCAGCTCGGCGGGTTGGTCTTCGACGACGTACAGGCCGAGCGCGACTTCGCCGACGCCCCTGCAGTTACAGGTGTAGCCGATGCAGCCGGTCAGTCCGATGAACAGGGCGGTGAAGGCGAGGAGACGACTGATGGGGGCGCTCATTGGACGGGCTCCAGGTTGAAATTGACTTCTTCGCCCAGGAACGACCATTCGGTCATTTCAGCGAACTCGGGCCAGCGGAGGGTTTCTGCGTCGAGCTCTAGGACTTGCTCATCTGCGGTTCGAGTGGATTCAATCAGCGTCACCTCGTGCAGCTGCAGCTGCATCATTGGGACGATGCAGTCACAGGCGGACGCGTTCTGAGGCGCAATAGACAGCCAGCTCACGGTGCCGATGGCGGCGAACGCGGTGAGGGCGAGTAGGTTTCTCATCGAGTCTCCAGTGTTACGATGGGATGCTGCAATGTCCGTGCCAGCTAGGAAGCCTAGGTTGGTTCAGGACCGCGCCGGCGGCGGTATGGTGTGGCGCGCGGAAGTACGACATTGGCGACACGGCACGGTCGGAGAGGAATCGACGTCGCCGTTCGGTTGTCAGGGCCAAAGAAAAACCCCGCTGGCGCAGTGCCAATGGGGTCTGTATGCGAGGTCGAACGACCCCGTTGTGGACAAGTCCACATTTCTATTCGGTTAGGAGACTACCAGTCGCCGCAGGTGGGCGGGCCGGCAACCGGCTCGTTGGCCATGTGGGAGAAGTCCCAAGGTGCTGTGGAACTCTGGGACATCAGCGGGAAGTCCTGGTACCACGAGGCGCCGGTGCGAAGGTAGCCCTTAGGAAGGGGGCCCGTACCCATGGCGCCAATGGTGACGGCCTTGAGGTAGCCAGGGTTATCCGGATCTTCGACTGTTTGGTCCAGGTCGTCGACCTCGTAGAGGAAGCCGTAGTCCCAGTCGCAACCGCCCCAGTGGCCAGCACTGTCGTTGACGGAGATGTAGACCCCGAAGATCTCGTCGACGAAATCTGCGTTGGCGGGATCGTCGGGACCGTCGTTACCCCAGAGGCGGTCGGTCATGGCGCCGAAGCCAAAGCCGAAGTGCATGTTTTGGAATTGCTCGGTGAGCAACTCGCCAAAGTCGCCGTAGACGGAGGGGTCGAGCTTGCCGGCGCAAGCCGTGTCTTGGAATTCCCACTCGAGGATGAGGTTGGTCTCGTAAGACCAGTTCAGTGTCTGATTGTTGAAGGCGTCGAACGCGGGCGTGTTGAACGGCTGCGGGGTGGCGACCAAGGTGGCGGCGATCTCGCAGAAGTGCCCGGCCTGACTTGCTTCGGAGTCGGCGCTAAAGTAGGCTTCGTCGGCGAACTTTAAGACAACGAGAGGATCTTGTGGTTCACCGCCGTCGAAGTTGAGGGCGTGGAGTGAGCCATCCTCGTAGAGTACGCCGATAATTTCAAAACCAACCGCGACGGGGTCCATGTAGCTTGGACCGACTGGGGCGGTGTCACACAAGGCGGTGTCACCAGCACATGGCGTGGCGGTGTTGGTTCCGTTGGTCGGGGCTGTTGTTTCGGTGCTGGTGCTGCTGTCGCCGCATCCGGCGAGGGCGAGCACGGTGAGCGTGGCTAGGGTCAAGCGCATGGGTCTCTCCTGTTTAACGTCTGATTTGTACCCGGTGAACGCGTAATACACCAGTAGAATCAACAAGAACTATTCCACCGACTTGGGCTGGCCCGGGTCTTTTTTTGGCGATGACGGACCGTTGGCTGCTGTGGGCTGCTCGAATGGAGGTACCGCGGTGGCGAAGGGACCGAAATGTATGGAATACGCCGTGCAAATCACCAGGCCGCCATGTTCGTCCACCCAGGGTACGACTCGCCTTGATCCGCGTGCCAAAGACAGCCGCCGCGCCATCGATATCGGTACGGTGCGGCGCGCGGTCCTTCCGAGGATGATCTTCGAGGGTGATCTTCGAGGAGCCTTCGAGGGGGAGCCTTCGAGCCTTCGAGGGTCAGGTATTTCCACTTTCTACTTTCCGGTATCTAAAGTTGAAAGTGGAAATACCTGACCCTAAAACGTTTTTTTAAAAACGTCTCCGCTCCGTACCCCGCCTTTTCCCCGGTAAGGGTGGGCGAATGTGCCTGGAAAGGCTATGAACGGTTGCGAGGTGAACGATGGTTTCTGAAGAGCAAGAGGAGTTTCTGACCCTCTCCAATGAGCTGGCCGCCAAAATGGGCAAACCGGCCATCATTCACCAGACGGTTCCCATCAATACGCCACTGCATACAG
>JAACDH010000465.1 GCA_009936995.1 Rhodobacterales bacterium | reverse complement strand
CCCGAGTCCCACTTCATGGTGAGACCCAGACGGGTCGCCCGGCGGTTCATCTGGCTCATGGCCTGACACACCGCCTCCGCTGAAGATCCACTGATCCACAGATCGTCAGCGTAAGAGGTTATCAGCACATCCATCTCAGTCCGCTCTCTTTTGGGAGGCAGGACTGTATGGAGCGCCGTAGAGTAAAAAGTCCAGATCAAGGGAGAGATGGGTGACCCCATCGCAATCCCGTCGATCTGCTTGACCTGTCCGTCCTCGCTCACGAGGTGGGTACCGCAGCAACGGATGATCATGTTGATGCACTCATCATTGATCACCCCCGCCTGCTTCCACAGATCACGGAGTCGGTCACGGTTCACGTTGGTAAACGCGCTCACCACATCGACCTCGATGACAAATGGCAAGCCCGAGTAGGCTGCCTTGGCGATCCCGAGAGCAACGGCCTTGGTCGCCCCCCGGCTGGTCCCCTCGTGACCACTGTACGGGGCATGGGTGCCGTCTACGGTGTTGGCCCGGTATCCGTGTGCCCCTCTGGGAAGGTAGCTGTCGAGACGCCGTTCAAGGATCTGCCTCAGGGCCTCCATGACCACCCGGTCCTTGTAGGCGGGGATGCCGATCTCCCGCATCCCTTTTACAGATCCGTCCTCTCTGTGCTTGGGAATCTCCACCAACCGAAACGGATCAGGGGTGTAGGTCAGGCGTCGAATCGCCTTGGCGTGGTCATCAAAGGCGTCCACGCCGAGCTTACGGACGTGACGAGCCATCTGGACCCTCTGCCGTCCGTTTGCATCCTTCGTGTAGGGCTTGGTTCCATCTGGATTGGAGCGGCCCTTGAAGTTCCGCCCCTTCCGCGTCGGGTGACATCGGGATGAGCCTTCTTCTCTCTCCCAACAGACAGCGAAGAAGAACAGGGCATCCAGCACGTCCCGTATTTCCATCTCAATCCCGGCGAGGGGCTTGTTGGCTTGGATTGCTGCCCAGCACGTCGCATGGAGAGGATTCATGCCGGACCTCCGCCCAACGCGAGCTTGTCGGCGTAGGTGTGCTTCTCCATCGGATCCTTCTGCCAGAGAAGCACGCGATGTGGATGGAGGGGGCGTCCGTCGTGGGCGTGCTTCGGCATCCCATCACCGTGTTCTTCGATGGCGATGAAGGAATCCAGCAGGGTCCATCTGTTGCCTGCGGTCAGACCTTCACGAACTGCTTGTTCCAAGAAGTTTGAAGCAGGCAAGGTCAGGATCAGCACGGTGCCAGTCTTGATTTCGGCATTCTGCGACAGCGCCAACATCTCCTTCAACAGATTCATCAGGTAGCTGTCGAAGTCCGCGCAAAGCTCGACCGGGACAAGCAGCGAGCGGTCATCTTTGGCAGCTTGACGAACCATCTCCGGCTCGACTGTCTGGATGAACTTCCTCGCCCCGAACTTGTCGGCTACCAAGGGAAGATGGCGGAAGACGATGGTGGGTCCGTTCGGCGTCCCGCCAGTCCACTCGATGCTCAGTCCCTCGCAAGCATCGACCACTCTCGGCGCTGTTTCGGTCTCTGGGGGCATCCTGCCGTTCACGAACAGCAGAGGATGGATGTCGTACACGAGGCAGTCGAGTCGAAGCCCCCACAGGATGTGACCCACCGGGCCACGGATGGAGTCTCCTTCGCCTTCCCAGCCCGGTCCGCCCATCTCGCCGCATACGGAGACTGACACCACCTTGCTCGGCGTACCCACGATCCGGGTGACTCGACCGAGCACATGAGCGACGGCGTAGGGGTCCATCGGATCACCCGACAGGCCGTCTCCCTTGCCACGGAGGCTCTGGTTGAACCGTGACGGGACGAGGAACAGGGGGCCGATGAATCCAGCCTCGGGCTTCGGACACAGGCCGAGGTCGTAGGCTTCTCGGAGGCGACGCTCTGCCGTCGCGGACTTCAGGCGATGACCCTTGGCAGGGAAGCCCGTGGGGTTCTCTCCCTGCTGACCGAAGAGATCACGCTCCTGCACGAGCGGTGCTCGCTCCGCAGCCCGCTGGATGCCCTCCATCCGCTTCTGCATCCGGTGCGTCAAGCCGCCATGCCGGATGCCCATCTTCTTGGCGTCGGCAGCCATGGCGTTGGTCTTTGCGCTCCGACGCTTCGACGAGGGCTTCTCACCCGACGGCTTCCCAGCGACCTGTTTGTCGCTCGATGTGGCCGCCTCTGGGATCGTGAACCTCTCGAGGATGGCATCGAGAGCCTTCTCGTCGAGTCCTGACGGAGACACGGCGTCGTCAGAGGACGCCTCGCGCACCGCGCTCGACGCATCGGCCAAGCCGCCGCGTCCGAGGCGTTCGGTGCTATCCGTCACGATGTTCGACATGAGGTCCTCCGGTCGGGTCGCCATGACCCCGATGGGTTCAAAGAGGCGTCTGGCGTCCTCTTGCTTCCCTAAAACAGGGAGGCAGGCAGAAACGAAACCCCTCCCTTGAGATTTCGGTCAGTTCTGCGCTCCACGACCTCGGAGATCACGACTCGGTGGAATCCGGACACGAAGTCCTCGGGGTCCGAGTCGTACCGAGTCCAGAGAGCCGCGAGCCGCTGCCCGGCGGATGGTCTTGGGGGACGTCCGGAGCAGACGGGCCATCTCGCTTACAAGCATCCAAGAGCAGTTGGGTTCAGTCATGTTCGACCTCCTTCTGCTCTGATCCGACTTATAGACAAACTATCGAGACCCTTGCGACCCCTTACGTCCGCTCTCGGATCGCTGTGCCTCGGAGATCAGGCGCAGCCGACGAACCCGTAGTGAAAACGGAGTCGGCAAAGGGCGATGGAACTCAAGGCAAGAAGGCCGAGCACACCACAGCGAGCCGGTTGCGTATTTGAGCAACCCTCGCTGCCTTTCCTTTCTTGGGGGGTTCACGATGCCCCTTGATCTGCGTTCTACAGGTGGATGGACGAGGAAACGGATCTTCTCCCGTATATCGATCGCCCTTGAACAGGAGGCTCCATGACCGCCGACATCATTCGACTGCCCGTTGCTGAAAGCACGTCCGAGACCCTCCGAGCCGACTTCCTTGCTGGCCTGACTCCATCCACGGCGAAGGTGTACCGGCGACACCTCGGCCGCTTGTCGGTCTTCCTCGACCACCGACCCTTGGAGAGCATCACACGACGGGAGTTGGAGGCTTGGTGCCGCTCCTTGCAGGCCGAGGGCTTGTCAGGATCGACCGTCAAGCTCGCGCTGGCCAGCGTCAGGTCGTTCCTCACGTTCGCGATGTACGAGGGCGTCGTGGATCGCAACGTCGCGAAGGCGGTTCGACTCCACATAGAGAACAAGGAAAGCCCTCGACGCCCCCTGTCGCCCGAGCAGATCCGAATGATGTTCTTGGCGTGTGGGGACGACCTCCGAGGTCTTCGAGACCGAGCGATGCTCGCCCTCGGCGCCGTGCAGGCGCTTCGGGTGTCCGAGATCAAGGAGGTCTGCATCGAGGACTTTGGAGAGCAGGGCGGCCACCGCACGCTCGACGTGCGCGGCAAGGGCCGGAAGCACTGCACTGTCCCGGTTGCGGCGCAGACCTACGAAGCGATGATGGCATGGGCGACGGCTGCGGGTATCACCAGTGGGCCAGTCATGATCGGCATCGATCGCTCCGGTAAGATCCACCATGGCACAGCGATGTGTACCCAGACCCTACACGTTCGCGTAGCAGCCCTTGGTAAGCGGGCAGGTATTGAACGTGCCGTGTTCCCACACCTGCTCCGGCACTCCGCCGTGACCACGTTTCTCGATCACGGGGGCAGCCTTCGCCACGCGAGTTCGCTCGCGAGGCACGCCAACATCAGCACCACTCAAATCTACGACGGACATCGACGGAGCCTGAACAACCCGGCTGTTCATGTCCTCGGATCAGCTTTCGTGCCAGACACCGACGGCTGATCTCCGGGCCACCAGAACCGAGTCAATAAATCGGCGTGCGACTCCCCGAGTCCCTTGTCGGCCACATTGAAACCGCGCGGAAACCGAGAACGATCCAAAGAATCGGCGGTTGTGGATCAAGGTGGGGGTCAACTGTTCGAGCACTCCCGGTACTGGCATGTATGGGGCCACCGAGGTGGTGGTCCTTCACCAACCACCGAGACTGAAACGCACGTCCTCTGACCCGACCTCCAAGCTCCCGCCCGCTACGCCAAGAAACGCACGGGGGTGAAGCCGTCCTTCTTGGGGCGCAGCCGTCCTCATGTGTCACCGGAAGGCACACGGGTTCGGAGTCCCTGTCCTTCTTGTCGTGATCCGGCTGTCTCCAACGCCCCCAGCACCCGCTGTGAGGGCTTGGAGCTTCGTCATGGACACATCCAAGACTGTCCTTTTCGTCCCCCTGCCCGGATCTCTTTCCCCAGAGTTTCGGACGTTTCTCGCACGCCTGCTCGCCAAGAAGTTCCGCGAGCAGTCCACCAATCCGTACAACACCCAGAAGGAGGATTCCGATGCCCACAAGTAGGAAAGCAACTGTCACTTCCGCCGAGCAGGGGGTGACTGCCCTCTACGCCCGGATCACAAGGGGTATCGACGGAGACTCAATCAACGACCAGAAGGCCGCATTCGTCGAAATGGTCAAGAAGCATGGCTGGACCAACTGCATGATCTTCGTGGAACAGGAGAACGCGAAGGGCCAAGATGGCGAGGACAAGCGGCCCGAGTACGCTCGGTTGCTCCTCGAGATCCGGGCTGGAAGAGTCAAGCGAGTAGTTGCACGGCATCTCGACCGTCTTGGTCGGGGAGAGCCTTGGGAGGGCTTGCTCAAACTCCTTCGGAAACACAACGTCGATCTCTGGGACTCAACCTCACAGCAGGACATTCGGAGTGCTGCGGGACGACTGGGAATCCGTGCTCAGGCGATGGTTGGCGACTTTGAGTCAGACCGTACAGGCGAACGGGTCAGGAAGCACAAGCGCCGGAGAGCGATGGAGGGCAGGTACATCGGTCCCGCCCCCTACGGCTACACCAGCCAAGCGCGACGGTGCCGTCAACTGATCCGGCTGTATGGAGATCAGAGAGCCAACGAAGCGAGAGAGGAGGCCCAGAAGCAGTACCCGGTCTCGCCGGGCATCTTCATTGATCCCGATGAAGTCGAGGTCGTCCGTGACATCTTCCGCCTCTATGTCGATGAAGGTTGGGGGACACCGTCCATCGCCCGCTACCTCAACGAGAAGGGCATCAAGCGTCGCCCGTGCTCAAAGAAGGGACGCACATGGATTCCGTTGTGGTCCGCTCAGACCATCCAGAAAATCCTCCGTGATCCCAAGGTCGCTGGCCTCGTCCACTTCGATGTGAAAGCGATGGACGACGGAGAGATGAACTCTCGACGCCGAGCACACCAGCAACATCTCGTGGAGTCAACGCAGCACGAGGCCATCATCGACCGCGACATTTGGCAAACCGCAAACGCCCTCCTGACCAAGAAGGCAGACCGGATCACTGCGAGCCGGGAACACACCCGCTGCTACCCCCTCTCTCCTGTCCTCACTTGCCATGCAGGCCACTCTGGCCGTGGAAACTCCTCCGGTGGTGAAGACCGACCTGCCTACTACAAGTGCTCCCACCGGGCGATGAACGGCACTAACTCTGAGGTGGGCGGCTGTGACTCACCGATCCTGAGAGCCGACCATGCAGAAGCGGCCGTCGCTGAAGCCCTTGTCAGCATCCTGACCGCACCTGACGAACTGGGCCGCTTGGTCGAGGAGATCAACAAGGAACTCATCAAGGGCGTCCCTCAGCGACGCGACAGGGTCAGTGAGATTGAATCCGAGATCGAAGCCCTGAAGGACAAGCGGGAGCATCTCTTCTCCCTGATTGAGCAGCCCGACCTCAGGAGTCGCGCGTCGCTGTTCCTTGCAAGGGTCGATGTCCTCGATGAACGCCTCGCCAACCTGAGCGATGATCTCACGGAGGCTCGTCGAGCCGTCCAGCCACCTGTCGTCCGTGGGCCAAGCCGTGAGGCCATGACCGAGTGGACCGCCAGTGCTGTTCGCCAGATTCAGGATGACCCGCAGTCCTTCCGCCAGATCGTGCTTCAACTACGCGATGACCATGACCTTCAGGTGGTGATCGTCGATGCCTCGTCCATCGAGATCAAGATGGCCTTCGATCTCGATGGCATCAGCAGCAAACAGCCCAAGCATCTTCAACTGCTTCAGGACGGGGAGTCACCTCGGGTGCCGTGGTCTGTTCAGGTCGCCGTAGGAGAGCCATCCCAGCCCGTAGACGAGTGGGTGACGGAGCAGCAGGGGGAGCACATCTGCGCCTGCGGATGCGGACGTGACATCAAGATCAAGCGACAGCACCACAGCAAGGGCATTCCGAAGTTCATCCAAGGCCATCACAGGATGAACATGACGGCCTTCGTGGAGTCGATGAACGCCGAAGGTCTGCTCACGGTGTCACAGGCCGCCGCTGAGATCGGAGTGAGCGAGAACACCCTTCGTCGTGCGGAACATAAGGGATGGGTGACGCCCGAGCGGCGGCCTTGGGGCAACCGACAGCCCATGCGGCTCTACCGGAGGGATGACCTGCCGGGGCTGAGGGAGCGACTGGCGGAGGCGGGGTTCAGGTTCGCGAGATGAAATGAGGTGACCACGCCAAGTCAAAAGTCATTCGGGCCACTTACCCAAGGCACCGTTGTAATGGCCGGACTGTAGTGGAGTGTGACGCCGTTGTTTCCATGCTTCTTGTTCACTCGTTTCATCTGCCAGAACCAGACCTTTACCGCAACCGATAGAATCACACCAAGTCCCGGAATACTGAGGTTGCCGAGGTTTGAGAGGATTGCCAGTAGGTCCCCCGTGGACTTGGACGACTCAACCTCCTGATTGGACAAACGCACAGCGAAGCCTGTTGGGACTCCGAGCAGTTTCTTGATCTTAGCTTTAGCCAACGCAGATTCCTCCGTCCCCAACATACTATCCATAGAGCCTGCTCGGGAAGTAGGGCACCCCCATCGAGCGGTTCGCCCCCTGACAAGGGCTGCGGGAAGTCGATGCTGGCGGCGCGGCTGCCGAGCATCAGTGCCCTCCATCTCCCACCATCGCCGTCAGCCCCGACATCATCGCCCATCAGCCTTGCCCCGTGCTCGGAGTGTGGAGGGACCGCCGCCTACCGCTCGATTGAATCTGGTGGGGCGGTCGGTGTGTGCCTCGCTCCTTCTGCCTCCCCCTTCCAAGCGCCCCCAGCAACACCCGGCTGGGGGCCGCTTTCTGCTTATGGCTCCCGCGCACCACAACCGCCCCAAACCACCCCACACACAGATCCCCGTAGAGCCCGCGCACATCGACGCCCTCGCTTCCGTCCAGCACCCCAGATCGACTACCCTGCCGATCTGGCAAAGACTGGCAGCCAGAGGAAGCGACCCGACGTGCCCGATACCCCTCCGACCTTTCTGACGATCCCCGAATGCTGTGACCTCCTCCGGCTCTCGGAGCGGTCGGTCTACGACATGGCTCGCAACGGGAGACTCCCCGGTGCCGCCAAGGTCGGCGGGAAGTGGCGGGTCAACCGCAGCGTCCTGATGGACTGGTTGGCCACGGGCGGTGACCACAGCGCCACGGGAGGCGTCGATGGCTGACGCAGCCCTCCGGTCTCCGAACTTCGGCCACCTTGCCGCCGCCGACCCGATGCTCGCCGAGCACGGAGCGCGGGCCGAGCGGTATGTCTTCGACGACCCGGTCACTGCGCTGATCAAGCTCCGGCAGTTCGGCGAGGTGCTGGCTCAACAGGCCGCAGCCTACACGGGCCTGTACGCCTACCCGGACGAGTCCCAGACCGACCTGCTGCGCCGCCTCAAAGACGGTCGGGTCATCGACTACGAAGTCAGCGACCTCTTTCACACGCTCCGCAAGGCCGGGAACCGGGCCGTCCATGAGAGTGCGGGCACCAAGCGCGACGCGCTGCACCTGCTTCGCATGGCGTGGCGACTCGGCGTCTGGTTCCAGCGGGCCTTCAAGTCCACCAGCTTCAAGAGCGGCTCCTTCGTACCGCCCCCTGATCCCCGTCAGGCCGAACAGAGCCTCCGGGACGAGTTGGAGGCGCTGCGAGCCTCTCTCGCGGCCCAGAAGGCGCAGTCTGAAGACCTGAAGGCCACCGCAGAGCAAGAGGCCGCCCTGCGTGCCGAGGCCGCTGCCGAGGCTGCTGCGGCCTACGAGGAGCTATCGGCCGCGCTGGAGCTTGCGGGGGAGACAGAGGCCGAAGCCAATGCGATGAAGGCGCAGTTCACCGCCCAGATCACGGCCTTGCAAGCTCAACAGGCTGCCGCGCCCGTCGCCGCCGTCGAGGCTGTCATCCAGCAGGCGCAGGTGGCGACCGAGCACCTTGATCTCGATGAGTCGGAGACTCGGGTACTCATTGACGCCCAACTCCGTGACGCGGGCTGGGAGGCGGACACGGTATCCATTCGGTACGCCTCCGGCTCACGTCCGGCAAAGGGGCGCTGCATGGCTATTGCCGAGTGGCCCACCAAGTCCGGCCCAGCCGACTACGTCCTGTTCGTTGGCCTGATCCCCATCGCCGTGGTCGAGGCCAAGCGCAAGCGCAAGAACGTGGCGGGAGCCATTGAGCAGAGCAAGCGGTACAGCCGGGACTACAAGCTCAAGGGTGACCCGGCTGCCGCTGGCTCACCGTGGGGCGAGTACGTCATCCCGTTCCTGTTCGCGACCAACGGCAGGCCCTTCCTCCGCCAGTTGAAGACCGCCAGCGGAATCTGGTTCCTCGACGCCCGCCGTTCGACCAACCACCCCCGTCCTCTGGAGGGTTGGTACACACCGCAGGGCCTCCTCGACCTGCTTGGTCAGAACATCGCCAAAGCAGAGGAAAAGCTCCAGACGGAGTCATCGGACTACCTGCCGCTGCGAGACTACCAGCACGCCGCCATCGCCGCTGTAGAGGAGCGCATCGCCGCTGGTCAGCAGGACATGCTGCTCGCGATGGCGACAGGAACAGGGAAGACCCGCACAGCCTTGTGCCTGATCTACCGCCTCTTGAAGGCCGGTCGCTTCCGCCGAATCCTGTTCCTCGTGGACCGCACCGCGCTTGGCGAGCAGGCCCACAACGACTTCAAAGAGGTTCAACTGGAGAACCTACAGACCCTCACCCAAATCTATGACGTGAAGGGTCTGGGCGGTCTGATGCCCGACACAGACACCCGGCTTCATGTGGCCACCGTGCAGGGCATGGTGAAGCGGCTGATGTATGCATCCGAGGACACCGACCCGGTGCCCGTGGACTGGTACGACGCCGTGATCATCGACGAGTGTCATCGGGGCTACAACATCGACAAGGAGATGAGCGACTCGGAGATCACGTTCCGCTCCGAGTCCGAGTACATCTCCAAGTACCGACGGGTGCTCGACCACTTCGATGCGGTTCGCATCGGTCTGACCGCTGCTCCAGCCCTGCACACGACCGAAATCTTCGGCGAGCCTGTCTACCAGTACGGCTACCGGCAAGCCGTGATCGACGGCTACCTCGTGGATCACGAGCCGCCGTACCGCATCGTGACGGAGTTGTCCGAGACTGGCATCCACTGGACGGTCGGTGATGAAGTCGGCGTCTACAACACCAAGTCCGGCACGGTCAGCACCTACAACACACCAGACGAGATCGACATCGAGATCGAGGGCTTCAACACCAAGGTCATCTCCGAGAGCTTCAACGCCGTGGTGTGCGATGCGCTGGCCCAGCAAATCGACCCCACGCTGCCCGCCAAGACGATGATCTTCTGCTCTACAGATGCCCATGCCGACATGGTCGTCGGGCTGCTCAAAGAAGCCTTCACCAAGGTCTACGGCGAGGTGGAGGACGATGCGGTCCAGAAGATCACGGGAGCCGCTGACAAGCCGATGTCCAAGCTCCGTCGGTACAAGAATGAGCGCCTGCCCAATGTGGCGGTGACCGTGGACTTGCTCACCACAGGCATCAACGTCCCAGCCATCACCAACCTCGTCTTCATCCGACGGGTTCGGAGCCGCATCCTGTACGAGCAGATGATGGGCCGTGCGACCCGGCTGTGCCCAGACATCGACAAGGAATGCTTCCGCATCTACGACGCGGTGGACCTGTACTCGGCCTTGGAGCCGTACTCGTCGATGAAGCCCGTGGTGACCCGCCCCAAGATCAGCTTCACGGAGCTTGCAGCCGAGTTGCTCTCCATTGACGACGACACCCATCGGGCATCAGTCATCGACGAGATCACAGCCAAGCTCCAACGCAAGAAGCGACGCATCACGGGCAAGCATCTGGAAGCCTTTGAGACGCTGGCTGGTGGTGACCCCAACGCCGTCCTCGACATGCTCAAGACGGGCCACATCGCCACGGTGGTGTCCTTCTTCACCGACCATGAAGGGCTGGCCCCCTTCCTCGACAAGCTCAAGCCCAGCGGTGGGCAGAACGTGCTTGTCTCGGAGCACGACGACACGTTGGTCGGCATCGAGCGCGGCTACGGCGAGGGGAACATGAAGCCCGAGGACTACCTCGCAGGCTTCAAAGCGTTCATCGCAGCGAACCAGAACGCGCTGGATGCGCTCTTGGTTGTGACCCAGCGGCCCCGGGATCTCACACGTCAGCAGCTTCGCGAGTTGAAGCTGAAGCTCGACGCCGAGGGCTACTCCGAGATGGCCCTGCGCTCGGCGTGGTCACAGGTCAGCAATCAGGACATCGCCGCGTCCATCATCGGCT
>JAACDH010000065.1 GCA_009936995.1 Rhodobacterales bacterium | reverse complement strand
GAGGAGCAAACCCGGAGCGCCGGCGGTCTCTTCCTGCCAGAGACCGCTAAAGAGAAGCCCTCCGAGGGCATGGTTCTGGCCGTTGGCCAAGGTCGTCTCTCCGATGATGGCAACGTGAAGCCCCTGGTCGTTAAGGTTGGCGACCGCGTGCTTTTTGGTCGTTACGCCGGTACCGAAATCAAAGTAGACGGCGAGGATCGCCTGGTCCTCCGCGAAGACGAAGTCTTCGGAATCGTCGACAACTAACCACTTTAAACCCGGATATATCAGTATGAGCGCGAAAGAAATCATCTTCGATATCGAAGCGAAGAACAAGATTCTTGCCGGTGTCGACACGCTTGCAAATGCCGTGAAAGTGACCCTCGGACCCCGTGGTCGTAACGTGGTCATCGAGAAGTCTTGGGGTGCCCCCGTGGTGACCAAGGACGGCGTCACGGTCGCCAAGGAAATCGAACTGGAAGACAAGTTCGAGAACATGGGCGCCCAGATGGTCAAGGAAGTTGCTTCCAAGACCAGCGACATCGCGGGTGACGGCACGACCACCGCGACGGTTCTGGCTCAGGCCATCTTCCGTTCCGGCTCCAAGCTCGTCGTCGCGGGGCACAGCCCCATGGATCTTAAGCGCGGAATCGACGCGGCCACCGCGGCCATCGTCGCCGAGCTTCACAACCTCTCCCGTCCCGTCGCCGACTCCGCCGAGATCGCCCAAGTGGGTACCATCTCTGCCAACGGCGACACCGACATCGGCAACAAGATTGCCGAGGCAATGGACAAGGTTGGCAAGGAAGGCGTGATCACCATCGAGGAGAACAAGGGCCTCGAGACGGTCATGGAGACCGTCGAGGGCATGCAGTTCGACCGCGGCTACCTCTCCCCGTACTTCATCAGCGATCCCGACCGCATGGAATGCGTGCTCGAGAACCCGCTCATTCTCATTCATGAGAAGAAAGTCAGCTCTATGCGCGATCTGCTCAAGCTTCTCGAGAAGGTGGTCGAGCTCGGTCGTCCCATCCTCGTGCTCGCCGAAGACGTCGAAGGCGAGGCTCTGGCCGCGCTCGTGGTCAATAAGCTTCGCAACACGCTTCAATGCGCGGCCGTCAAGGCGCCGGGCTTCGGCGATCGTCGCAAGCGTCAACTCGAAGACATCGCAGTGCTAACTGGTGGCAAGATGATCGCCGAAGAGCTCGGCGTTAAGCTTGAGAACGTCACTGTCGACGACCTTGGAACCGCGGCCCGCGTGGTCATCACCAAGGACAAGACGCTGGTCATCGACGGCGCTGGCGAAGATGAGGCCATCGAGGCCCGCATCAAGCAGATCAAGGCCCAAATCGAAGAGACCTCTTCGGACTACGACCGCGAGAAGCTTCAAGAGCGCTTGGCCAAGCTCGCTGGTGGTGTCGCCATCATCAAGGTTGGCGCTGCCACCGAGATCGAGATGAAAGAGAAGAAGGCTCGCGTCGAAGACGCCCTTCACGCCACCCAAGCGGCCGTCGAAGAAGGCGTGCTTCCGGGCGGTGGTGTGGCCCTCATCCGCGCCGCCAAGGCGCTGGACGGTTTGGTAGTTCCCGCGGCCCAGCAGTTCGGCGTGGACATCATCCGCACCGCCGCTGAGTACCCTTTGCGTATGATCGTCGGTAACGCTGGCGTCGAATCCGCAATCGTGGTCGAGCGCGTACGCAACGGCGAGGGCGCCTTCGGGTACAACGCCCGCACCGGCGAGTACGGCGACTTGGTCGCGATGGGCGTCATTGACCCCACCAAGGTCACCCGCTCTGCGCTGCAGAACGCCGCTTCGGTTGCTTCCTTGCTACTCACCACTGAGTGCATGGTCGCCGAAATCCCCCAGAAGGCACCGCCGGGTGGTGACATGGGCGGCGGCGGCGGCATGGGCGGCATGGGCGGCATGGGCGGCGGCATGGGCGGCGGTATGGGCGGTATGGGCTTCTAAGACATTCTGTCTGCGGGCCGATTGACGGAGTGTTTGGTTCTAGAAGGCTGCACGTACATTCGTACGTTGGCTTTTTGAACCGGCGCTCTCTACCCAATGGGCCTCCCAGCCCAGTGTCTAATGGCTCTTTGGCCATTTGCTCATCGTCTGACGACTTGACCTCGGGTTTCCCGGGTCTTTTTTTGGATCGGCGGAAACGACGTTGTTTATCGCAGGGAATCCAGGACGGTCTGGCTGCCGTACACGGTGATGAGCTGCTGAACGCTGTCGTGCATGACGGGGTCCGCGAGGTAGGCTTTCCAGTTCGGCGTGCCTTGGATGCGCTCGAAGGTGAAGCCGTGCTGGAGGGCTGTGCGCATGTGGGCCTCGAAGTCGTCGGGGCGCTGTTGGGCGGCCGCGACTTCGGCCAGGCGCCAAGGACCGATCCACGCGGTAGGGCCATCGGGGGACAGGCGGGTGACGTGTTCGAAGGCGACCCGAGCCTTGTCGAGGGATTGGTTGGCGAGGTAGATTTCGCCGAGATCGTACCAAGGGGCACGATAATCGGGGTCGGAGCGGGTGGCGCGTTCCCAGTGGCTTTGGGCCTTGGCGTCTTCGCCCTTGTACCGCCAGCAGAGGCCGACGAGGTAGATGATTCCGGCGTCTTCCGAGACCACGCTCATCCAACGTTCGGCATCGGTGATGACTACATCGACTTCGTCCGGGTTGCGACAAACCACTGCACCGCGGACGGGAACGAACTCACAGTTCGCCTCGATCCGATTGTTGAGTGCATGCCACTCGGCGGTTGCGAGGGAACGCTCGTAGTCGGGCAGAGGCATTTCGGCGAAAGCCCCCGCGGCTAGGAGGAGCCACATCATGTGACCACTCTATCCCCTGCGACGGCGGACCAGAAGCAAACTGAGCGCAGCGAGCCAGGTCCAGCCACCGGGCGTACTGCCAGCGTTGCATCCACACCCTGCGCCACCGTTGCCGTCTCCATTGGAGGATGCCGGGCCATTGCCTACGACGAAGGCGGCGTTGAAGCCCTCACGGGTCCAGGAGAGTACGTTCTCGCCGTCGGTGGCGTAGAGGGCATAGTACACGTCGCTCGCGGGCGCGCCCACGTCTATGAAGTCCAGTATATCGCCGACCTCGGCGCGGGTGCTGGAGAACACAAGCGTGCCGTCTGCGGGTGAGGCGGGCATGTGCTGGGCGTTGCGGACGAGGGTTACGCCGGACAGGGGCGCGTGCAGAGGGTTGGTCCAGCTCAGGCGGATGACTGCGCCGTCTCGGACTGCAACGAGGTCGGAGATTCCCAGCCGATTGTCCGGCGTGTCGGGGGCATATATGCAGACGTCGTCGAGGGTCCAGCCGCCGAAGGTGAGTCCGCCGTCGCTGGTGATGGTCCAGGAGAGCTGAACCGAACCGTCGTCGCCGGCGCCGTCTAGTCCGACGGCATGGGGAGTCCACTGGTCTTCGATGTGGTGTTTGCCACCGTCGTTTTCGCCGGTCGCAATGTTCCGCCACACGACGTCGTCGTCGGCGGAGATCCTCGCTTGATCAAACAGGCCATCCTCCACCGTGAGCCAGCGTTGGTAGTGCAGGAATGAACCGAGGTAGTGTTTGGTGTCGATGACCGGTGATTTTAGCCGGTTCTTCTTGTCGTTTTGGTATTGACCGTTGAACTCGTCCCAGCCGAGGTCGTTGCCCCATACCTTGTCGCCACTGTAAGCGGCCGAGGGGTCGCCGCCATTGCCAGCAGGGCTTCCCCATTGCCAATCGTCGGCGCCCTCGGCCTCTTCGCCGCTGACCAGCTCGTGCTTGAAGCCGCCACGACCCTTGTCGAAGTCGTCGCACGACACCTCGAGCACTCCGCCCACGTAGAACGTGAACGGGTTGACCTCGCCCCCTGTCGGAGCGGTGAAGCCCGGGCCCGACGCGTCGTTCACTTGGATGTAGTACTCGACGAAGGTGCCAGCGTCTTGGGCGGGGATAGCGCCCTGGACGTCGAGTCCTACGATGTTCAACGCGACGCTGTTCCAGCCGCTGCCGTCCACTCGGAAGTACACTGTGGCGTCGTCCGGGGTGACCTCGAAGCAGTTGGGAGCGGCGCTGGACAGCTCAACCTGCAGGACGTGATCGGTGGCGGGGGACTGGAACGACAAGGGCTGGTGTGCGGCCAAGTACTGGGTGCCGCTACCGGGGGGGCCCAGGCCGTGGGCGCCGAACGCGTCGATGATGGCGCATTCATTGGGCGTGCCGTTCGCGAGGTTGCCGTCATCATCGTCGGCGACGATGGCTTCGTCGTAGGACTGGCTGACATCTGGGCCACCCTTCAGGAGTCCGGCGAAGATCTGCTCGGAGACCTCGTTGCCGACTTGGAACCCATATTGGTCGCGCAGCATGTGCGTGAGGTCGTACATGGCGCCGCCGAAGATCAAGCCATTGCTGTGCACGGCGTACTCGCTGACCGAGAAGTCTTCGGGGTAGCGATTGTTATTGTCGATGTCGCGAATTCCGCTGCCCGATTGGAAGAAGTAGGGCGCCATGATGTTGTCGTCGGTTTGGTAGAAGGACACGACGTCGGCAGCCCCTTCGGAGAGCGAACCGTCAAAGCCGTACCACGACGATTCAACGCTCGACAGGTGAAAGCCGTGTCCCCACTCGTGGTAGTTGACGTCGGCGATCTGGGCGGTGTTGTTGCAGCCGTCTCCGGCCTCGAAGAAGTTGACTTGTCCGTCGAAGTAGGCGTTGCAGGTTCCGGAATCTAGGTTCACGTTGGACTGGATGGTGCCCGAGACAATGCCGACTTCGGGCGCGACCCGTTCGCCCCAGATCTTGACATGGTGCAGGTAGATGTAGGAGCTGATCTCACCTTGGGTCGCGTCATCGGTGGTCCAGGCGAGGTTGGAGTCCGGGGAGAACAGTTCGCCTTCGGCGCCGGCGTCGTTCTGCACCTGGGCGTAATCCCCATCGAGGGTGGCGCTGTACTCGGCGCCATCAGCCATGGTGTACTGACCGTCGAAATCGGTGAAGGTGAGGTCGACGCCGTTGAAGACGGGAGCGTACGGCATGGGGGATATCACGGGTGGACTACCGTCCAGGGTGCGCAGTTGGTGGCTTCCGGTGACGGTGCCCTGAGCGAAGCGGACTTCGTTGTGCACGGAAAGTAGTTCACCCGTCTGGGCCTGGACGAAGCTGACCCACTTGCCGGGAGGAGCGTAGGTGCGTGACTCGACTTTCCACGTGGCCACCAGGCGCAGACCGTCAAGGTCGTGAACGGGTAGCCATATGGGGTGGATGTCGGTGGTGGTGTGGGCCGCGTCTGGGGCGGGCCCGAGCGTGCGGGCGATGGCTATCGCTTCGTCTTGAGACCGGATGAAGTCGCCTTCGGTTCTGGTGTTACCGTAGGCGCTGGCCCCGATAGACATCAGGTGGCCGTGCTTGACTCGAACCGTGAGGCCGCCTCGGTAGATGTTGATGCCGTCGCGGGGGGTGTCGAAGTCGACGTACCAAGTGTCGACCCGAGGGACGTAGCGCGCGCTGCGAGGGACCAGGTTGCCATTCTCGAATTGGAACAGGTCGTGATGAGGCGCGAGCAGGTCAGTTATCGCTTCGACTAAGTTTGCTTCGGAGTCGGTGGGCACCGGAATTCCGGCTCCCCAGGTGCGAAGGGGCGTACCCGTGACTTCGTCAAAGCGCGCCTGCCAGCCTTGGAAATCGTCGCGAGTGAAGTCTTGGAAAGCCGCGCCATGCGCCATGGCGGCCTGAACGTGGGCATGGGTGGTCCACACGCGCTGGGGCTCCACACCTTGGTACACGCCCTCTTGTGGGGCGATAGCTTGGGCTTGGGTGGCTCCGAGTAGCGCGAGCGCGAACAGGCTGGAACGCATAACTTCATCCTCCGGGTGACCCCAATTTGACGAATTCAGCGTGATTGTGCACGTGTATGACGTGGAGCTGACATTAAACTACAGCGCGTTGACAAGAAGACCTCTGGGGGTCTACTAATGTCACGAAAAAGGTCAGCGGGCTGTCTATGTTGACATCGGCCACACACGATCACCAAGTGGCGAGGTATCGCTCAATCTCTTCGCGTTCGGCCTGACCTAGGCTGAGTTCGAGGCACTCGTTGCACACGTTGACGCCGCGGAACCCGTAGACATGGCGGGCTTCGAGGTTGTTCTTGTCGCATAGACTGCATCGGGCTTCTGGCTCGTCGAGGAGGAGCTTGCGGCGGTCGCGGGCGAGCTCGGCCATGCAGTGGTCGCAGACTGAGCCGGTGCCTCCACCCAGAATATGGCCGGCTTCGGCTGCACGTCGGCCACAGGTTGCGCAGGGCGTTGTGTTGGTGG
>JAACDH010000464.1 GCA_009936995.1 Rhodobacterales bacterium | reverse complement strand
TGTTGTTCGGTGGTGCAGGCCGCACAGCACCGGCTCACCGAACAATCGACCACCGTGCTGGGCGCCGCTCACATCGCGAGGTGCATCCAGCTCGGCCGGTATCGCACCGATTCCCTGGTGGGGTCTCGTCTCGTTGTAGCACCGCCGATATTCCGACAGCGTCCGACAAAGGTGGCCTTCACGCTGGGAATTGGGATGCCTCGAATCCCCATCACCTCACCAAGCCAGGCGTCCAATGCACAGCGCGGTCCCCTGCCCTTGCCATATTGACCGTAGATGACGTCGTTATCGTGGATCAGAAATCGTACATCATCCCAAGGGCAGGCATCCCGGATCTGCTGTTTCAGCCAGCGCAATGTCGGATGCCGAGTCACGCTCGTTGCAACCACGCGTCGGGTCCGATGCTCCAACACAACCAGGACGTAGTCTCCCCAGCGTGATTCCCTAGGAAGGTGCGCCCTTGGGTGTCTAGCCAGCGCTCTACTGTGCGCGCGATGTGGGTGACGAGTTGTTGAACCTCCTCGGTTGTGGGCGGAGGCCCCCTCACCCAGCGCACCGCGTCGTCATCGGCGACGAACACACCGTCCAGGAGGAGCATGTGGAAGTGCACGTTCAGATTCAGTGCTGAGCCGAACCGCTGAACCACAACCACCGCGCCAGTCGAGCCGCCAGGGTCGCCGAGTTCGGCGGCTCGCCGTTCGTACCAGCGCGACAGCTCGCGCCAAATCCTACGGCGAACGCCAGCGCAAATCTCGGGACGGGCGGCGAACAGGTATCGGCGTGGCCAAGGGACACTCAATGCCCCGGTCTGGATGGACCACTGGCGAACGGTGACATCGGGCAACACCCGGTCCATCAGGTGGTCCGCACCCAAGGCCATGGCGCGGCCGCCACAGGTCGGGCAAAGCGCACGACCGTGGCAGCGAACGGGCACCACCATCGACGCCCCACAGCAACATCGCAGCAGGGCGAAACCAAGGGTAGGGTCACCGCCTCTGCGGGGCAAGGTCAAACGGCATGTGCGAGCGGCCAACCCCTTGTCGCGCTGCCCTAAACGCTTGGAAGGTGGTGGCATAGGGACGTGCTGGCTTCAGTCGCATGATACCTCCCTTTTCCGTATTACGCGGGAGCTGACCGTAGTGAACCCCTCAAAGTAGAGGGTGGACAATCTATGTCCAGTTCACTCGCAGTCCCCGGCGCGACATCACGCAGCTGGCAACTAGTCAGGAGTGGGGTTGACGCATCGGGTCGAGCCAGTCACCAGGATCGACAGGAAATAGTGAGCCGCCTCTTGATGTATCGTTGGTCATGCGACACTGGTATCCTAACGACAACAGCAGCGAGATGCTGGCCGTCTCGATTGTCCTGATCATGTTCATGATGACCGGTCTGTATCTCTATATGACCATCCATAGCCTCGCGAACCGGCCTGTGAAGACCGTCGATGACGCGGACTCCTGCATCGCCTGCGGCAGCAGCACCGACCGCTGGGACGTGGCCCCGGGGGTCTATACCTGCCTGTGTGGCTACGAGGGCGGGCCTGGCATGCGGGACTGGGAATGGTCCAAGCAGGTGGCGGCCCTCGCCAAGCTCTCCCCGGAGAAGCGGGCGGCGCGTCGCAAGAAGCACGCTGGTCGAGTCCGGGATGTGCTCACGCGGGTGCCGGATACGCTCGCGGGCATGGAGACGCATCTGATCACGGCAGGTGCCGCCTTCAACATGACCAACGAGGGGCGAAATGCGGCGCACCAGGCCTACTCGGCGGCGGCCAGACTGGCCCGGGACGCGCGTCATCTGCTCCACGAGGCTATCGCGGATGCCGAGGTAGTCCGTCACCTTACCAGCGGCGAGGGCATGATGGACGACTGGAGGACCCGTGTGGACGGCAGGCACGGCACGATGTCGGGCTATGGACCCGAAGTGGCCGAGTCCATCAAGGGGGAGCGGCGTCGGATCCAGAAGCTCGTCAAGGATCTCGGCGCCGTATTGTAGCTGTCGAGCGCGCCACATGGGCGATGGTGATTCCGGTGACTTCCGTCCGTCATCGAGTGACGGTGGCCACCTTGGCGAAGCACCTGGACGCGAGACGGTGCCGGCCGCAAGACAGGGTGGAAGCTCGGTGGTACTCGCAACGCCCCCAGTTTCGCTGTGCTGGTGGCGTTGGTACATCGCTCGGCTGGGCCCGCGCTGGACGACCTGTCGAAGGGCAGCCAGGTTATGCCCTCGGCCGGCGAGGGCTCTGGCGATGAAGAGGTCGAAGGTACATCCGAACCACAAAACCAACTATAAAATCCACAATTGGGAGTCCTACGACCGGGCACTGGTCAGGCGCGGAGATCTCACCATTTGACTGTCGCCGCGGGTGGTCACAACGAGGATGGCGAGGCCGTCCGGGAAGTCTGGTGGCGGCTCGGCAGAGCGATGCACCAACGCCGAGTGACCATAACGAGTCCGCCCAAAGTCCGGTCAGCGCGATGGCGTGCAGGTCTCACCATTAAGATAAATCACCCCCCCAGGGATAGACACCTCGGGAATGCCGGTTGTGCAATCGGCGCCGTCGGGGTCGGTGCAACAACTCAGGTCGATGGCCAGTGTGTACAGATTGGGCGGGATGTCTTGTTCGCAAACATCGGACAGATAGGTTTTCGTGACCCCATTCCCCTGACAGTCGAGGTTTCCAGCGTATTGCGTGAGAGTGAACCCGCCGTCTGGGGTACAACCGATGGCACTCGCCGAATTCTCGTGTAGGTCGCCGCCGGCCGCGCCCTCATTTGTCCAAGCGTGACAGTCCGTGTCTTCCAACCCAATGGGCCAGCTGTGCGTGTTCCCTCCGCCACAGGTGTCCTCAAAGCCGGTTTGTAAGGTAACCAACGGTGCAGCGCAGTCC
>JAACDH010000463.1 GCA_009936995.1 Rhodobacterales bacterium | reverse complement strand
GTGGTCCATCGGAGCCCCCTAATCGGGCGGGGGCCCAGATGCACGGTTGGACTTAGTACGTCGAGGCGGACGACGTGGACTGCGAGGTACTTGAAGTCCAGCTGGTGCTGGAGGGCGAGCTGCCGTACATTCCCTCGGCGCACTCGGTGGACAGGTCCTCAAGCTGTTCAATGCAGGCCATTAGCGCAGCGAGTTCGTCTTCGAAGTCGTCGGTGGTGGTGCTCGAGGTGTCGTCGAAGCAGACGCCGGCCGGGCCCTCGGTGATGCAGTCGTAGTAGCTGTTTAGGACCTTTTGATCTTTGTTATCACAGCCGTCCAGTTCGGATTTGCACGCCTCGAGGTCGGCGTCGCTGATGACCTCGCCGCAGTCCTCGGCGTCCTTGGCGGCGCGGTCGCAGAAGTCTTTTCCTCCGCATGCCGTCAAGACAAAGGTGGTGACGATGGCTGTGATTAAAATACGAACTGGCTTCATGGATTCTCCCGTGAGGGTGTTGGTATGTGCTTAGACGTTGCTGCGTGCTTCGGGCAGGTCAATGCCGACCGCCGCCCCAAGTGGCCCGACGGCTTTCGAACAGCTGCTCGTCGAGTAGTTCGTAGTCCTCTTCGCCGATCAGGCCCACCAGCTCCTCCTCCATGTCGTTCCGCATGCTGTGCATCTCTTTGCGGGCCTCGTAGTGGGTGATCTCCTCGTTGTGCATGTCAGTCCAGATCGCAGACATGGCGTCGCCGGACTCCAACAAAATGGTCAGCACCTCGTCGGCGGTCTCGCCATCCCAGCCGCGCTTCTGGGAAAGGCTATCGACGTTTTCGACCGTCTTGCTCTCCATCTCGGAGCGGATGGCTGCCCAATCGCGCTCGGGGCGTTCTTCTTGTTTGGGTTGACCGTTGGCCGACGCTTCGCCAATCACTGTCGCTTCACGGGGGCCCCGTTGTTTGCCGTCGCTGGTGTACGCCTCTTCGCTGGGCGAGGCGCTGTTTCGATGCCGTTTGTCCTGGGTTGAGTCGCCGTTTGCTGTGACGGCAGCCACCCTGGAATCGGATGCCTCGATGACCACGTGGGCCTCGGAGAGTTCACGATGTAGTTGCGTGTTCCAGAAGCCAAGCCCCAAGCAGGCCAGGGTGAGTACTCCGAGTGCGACCCGTTCGATGTTCATGGTTGGCTCCGTGTGCGGATTTCGATCTTCTCATGTTTGGCAGGAGAGCGTCGATGGGTTGTTTCCGAATGGCAGTAGGTTTTAATCGATCGCCACGCCGGAGACCAAGCAACAGCGGGTGAAGCTGGCGACGGAATTTACGCTCACTCGGAATCTGTGCTGCAAAACTGGGTGGACTAACTCCCGTGTGGCTGCGACTAGTTTCTCTTTGTATAGGGCCGCAGACCGAGCTGCATTTCCGATTTCTCGGTGAGCGGTTGGGCCGCGAGCAGCGGATCGGTGTGCGCCTCGAGGCTCTTTCGGACGAGGGCGTAGACCGCTTCGCGGCTTTGACTGGCGTCCACCTCGACCACCTTGTTCTTGTGCTTGAACAGCGCGAGCGTAGGTAGTGTTTTCGCTTTGAATGTATCGAATCTCAGCTTCATGCTCTCGACATTGTCATCGCTGCGACCCGAGTACTTGGCGCGGCCTAGGATGCGCTTCTCGAGCACTTCGTAGGGGCACTCAAAGTAGAGCATCTTGGGCAGCTCGGCCCCGCGCCCGAAGATTTCGTACCACCCCTCCATGTTGTCCAGGGAGCGGGGGAACCCGTCGAGCAGGAAGTTGACCCTGCCCGTCGTCAGCATGGCCGTGTCCATGGCCTTCTTGAGGAGCGTCACGGTGATCTCGTTTGGCACGAGCTCTCCAGCGGTGATGTACCTCTCGATGGTGTCAGCGGTCGGTCCCCCAGCCTCGCGCTCGGCTCTAAGGAGGTTTCCCGTCGACAGGTGGGTCCAGCCGAGCTGTGTTTCGGCGAGCGAGCACATGGTGCCTTTGCCGCTCCCTGGGCCACCGAGAACGAAGACCACGTTGGGGTTGGGAAGAGGCGCTCTAGGGTCGAAATGGTGAATCACCACCGTGGGCGCGGGCGCGACGCCCATCTTTTACGTGTGCCATTCCCGTTCGGTGGGCGGCATGTCTTCTTCGGAGGTGATGTCGTAGGCCAGGTGTCCATCGAGACGGCAGATTCGCCAGGACGTGTAGCTGTTGGAGTAGGAGAGCGCTGGGCTTCGCTCGCACTTCCCGTCGGCGCGGTCCCACGCCATCTTCCCGTTCCAGTAGCCGAGGCTAGACACCGTGCCCGATTCGGACTCCGCCGGAGGCGCTGTGGACGGCACAAAGAGCCCGTCAACCTCTGGAAGACCGGAGCCGGTGACCTCGATGAACAGGGTGTTGGGCTTGAGCGCTTTGGGGTTCACGAGGGTGTCCTTGGTCGTTTGTCGGGCCCCGCTGTTGCGTGCGGGGCGATGCAGGTGCCTGGGTCCGGCAATACCGGGCGCTTACCGGTATCCGATTAGCCTGCTGCAAGGATCGATTGTACGTTCGCCAGGAGCTCTTTCCGGTTCACCGGCTTTTGGACGATGGGGCAGGCGCTCTCGATCGCGCTCTTGTGTTCCACTTCGGAGAAGATCCCGCCAGTCACAAAGATAAAGCGTTGGGCCAGCGCGGGTCGGGTTGCCTGAATCGCGGTACGAAGCTGTAAGCCGGTCATGCCGGGCATCATGATGTCACACAGGATTACATCG
Source organism: Rhodobacterales bacterium (assembly GCA_009936995.1). GTDB lineage: Bacteria > Myxococcota_A > UBA796 > UBA796 > JAACDH01. The sequence continues at coordinate 5,587 of JAACDH010000463.1, read as the reverse complement.
AAGTCGGTGTCCTGCATGTGCTTTAAGGCCTCGTCAGATTTGTGGACGGTGGTCACATCGTGGCTCCGGAGCATTCGGGCCAGGATTCGTGCGACTTGTGGCATATCGTCGATGATTAGAATGCGACCGGCTGTCTTGGAGTCAGAGGTCGTCTCGACCGAGGCCACCTCCGTGGACTGCGGAGGATCTGCGATCGGGAGGGACACCTGGAAGGTGCTGCCCACGCCGACCTCGCTGGTTGGGACGATCGTGCCGCCCATGCCTGTGACGATCCGGTGCGACATGGCCAGGCCAAGCCCCAGTCCTTCGCCGAGGGGCTTCGTCGTGAAAAATGGATTGAAGAGCTTAGGCATAAGCTCTGCCGAGATACCGGTGCCGGTGTCGGACACCTCGAGAAGCACCTTGTCCGCTTTGTGGCTGAGCTCTACCGTGAGCCGGTTGGAGTCGGCCCGAGCCGACTCCATCGCAGCCAGTGCGTTCAGAAGCAGGTTGATGAGAACCTGGGAGAGCTTGGCCTCGTTGCCGTGGACGTACGCCAGTTCATTGGGCATGACCAGGTCTAGCTGCGCCTTGTGAGGGAGTTCGTGCTGGACGACTCGGAGACAGGACCGCACAAGAGGCTGCAGCGCGACAGCGCCTACCGTGCTGTGATCCGGGCGAGCCGCATCCATGAGGGTGCTGACAATCTCCGCGACCCGTTTCGTTCCGGTGAGGCACTCGGCGGCCAGCCCCTCTAGGCCTGTCAAGTCCGGGGCATGGCCATCGGGACGCGCCAGCAGCCCTACCCGTATCTCCTCGAGGTTGGCCTGTATATAGGCCAGCGGATTGTTGATTTCGTGGGCCATTCCCGCGGCTAAGGTACCCAGGGAAGCCAACCGATCTTGGTGCATCAGCTCTCGTTCGTCCTTGAGCCTCTCGGTGATGTCGCGGTGGATAATGACGATGTGACTCAACTCGCCATGCACGTCGGCGACTGGTGAGAGCGTGACCTGGTATTCGCGGGCCTGTTGTGTACCGGCCTGGATGCTCCGGCGTGTTGCGATCGCCGGCGTGCCAGAGCGCAGCAGGGCCAGGGCCTCTGGGTTTTGCTGGATAACTTGGGAGGGGAATCCCGATGGAGCGCTGGGTTCGTGCGTAGATTTTTCGAAGGCGGGGTTTGCGAAGATCACCAGACCGTTCGCGTCGCAAATTTCGATGGGATCCCAAACCTGCTCCCAGGCTTTGGCGAGCGGCATCAGCCGGTCATTGGCTTGACCGAGATCGGCCACCGCCGTCTGCAGCTCGGCGGTACGCAGGAGCACGGTGTGTTCTAGATGGTCGTTCAGGTGCAAGACCTCGGCGCTGCTGGTTGCGAGTTTTTGGCTGAGGACATCTCGCTGGACCAGAAACCAGGTGGTCAGGCCGAACAGGATCGTGGAGATCATCGTCGTGTTGATGACGAAGAAGGCGGCGCGCATCCCCTCGCTGCGAACTTGCGTAAAGCGACTGGCCATCTCGGCGTCGATGACCCCGCTCACGACCGTCAAGGCGATGAAGAAGAGTCCCCAGAGCAGGCTCGCCTTCTGAGAGCCAAAGGCCTTTGTGGCCACAATGGCGAGTATGGCCCAGAGCATCATATTGCCGCTTGCGGCAAAACCACCGAGGGCCCATTGAAACAAAAAGGGCAACAAGAGAGAGAAGAAGACCTGCACCCCTCTTACGACAGGGAAGTTCTTACTCTTGTGAAAATAGGTCAGGTTCGCAAGGGTGATGACCACGTATCCAAAGGGGATTACCGCCAGCGAGGTAGAGGTAAAATAGAGGGCCAGTGTCCCCCATACAAGCCCACCCACGGACATTAAGCTGCCCATGTAAATGAGCAGGTGGTGGCGGAGGCTTTGTTCCGGGCTATCGCCTGGACGGTCTCCGATGGCTCCTAATCGAGCCACTGTGTCCTGTAGATTTGGCACCCATGCTCCATCGTTGGCGCGCTTGTGGCACCAAGGTACTCGGTTCACGGAGAGTCTGCATTTAGAAGGTAGAACGCGTGGGGGCCTTCGCTACGGGTTGTCTTGTGCGACGGCTTCCTCGGTGCGCCGACCCAGCTCCATGTCATAGATGTTGTATCCACGCATGTTGCGTCCATAGAGATGCAAAGTGACCGTCTCGCCCCAGCCGCGGGGCACACCCGCACGGTGGATATGGTCGGGATTGGGCACAAAGGAGGTCACGGAGCCCGCGGCCAGCACGCTGACCCCGCCGCGGATGAGTACGATGCCGCTGTCGTCTCGCTCACGGCTGTCGGTGCGGATGTAGTTGCGCTCGTGCAGCGCGCCTTTGACCACCCCAACGACACCCCACGAGCCGTGGTCGTGTACCGGCGTCCACTGGCCAGGGCCCCACACCATGCAGAACAGCGACGTGGCCTCGTCTGGTGAGGCGTACACTAGATTGCGGGCGTAGTGCTCATCTGAGCCACACAAGTGGTGGTCTTCGAGGAGGCCGGTGAGGCCGCCCATTAGCCGGCTGAACATGGGCGTGCACTCCAGCACGATGTCGGCGGGCTGCACGAATTCGCGACGAATAGCGGCGACTTCCGTGAGGCACTCTCGCAGTGCAGAGGGAAGGGCCTTGAACTCGCTGGACTTCGACATCGGGACCACCGCAGTGTGGAGGGGCGTCAGGCCCATATCCCATCGCCGCTGATCGTGGCTCTCTCAATGGGCGGAGGCACCCATTACTGCGGATGGCGACGAGTCCGATTGATGTGGACAGACCGCAGTCCTCCGAAATCGAGCTCGTCATGACCGTCAAGTCGTATGCCTTTGAGGTTGTCGACAACCCCCGGTCTATGGACCTCGGCTTTCGCGAATTCGCGAATTCTCAAATCACGTCAACATGAATGGGCTGGGTGTCTACGGTGAGAAAGGTGTGAGCGACGAGAAGATGCTTTACGTAGCGGCCATCTTCGCCGAGCTCCTCGACACTGATGAGAACGGTATCTGGAATGATTCACACGTCTTTGGCCTGGCGCCGGGCGCGTCGCGTCTGACCGAGGCCATGGACGCCGCCCGAGTGGGCCATAGGGGTATCTGGATGACCCCCAGACTTGCCAGGGCATCGCCAACGAGTGGGAGCTCTGCTCCGCCGTCGTTTTGGAAGCGGACGATGGGTTGATTTACGCCTTGATCACGGACCCAGCCCAACTCCTGCCGCAGCAGGCGCCGGACGGGAACTGCGCGCCGAACACAGGCTGATTGGACCGGGCGGGAGACAGTAGAAAGACCCCTGTGAGATCCAGGCCTCACGTCCGGTGATTGCGCCTGCGCCGCATCACTCCGTAATCACGCTTTTCAATGCGCTCAAGCTACGATATAATGTTCGGAGGAGGAGCGTGAGTGCTCCTTAATCCTGCTGCATTCCTAGCACGGCGCGGGAAAAACCCCACGAGCCATTCCAAAGAGAGTTGTTCCTAACGGTGATTATATATATGGCGAAGGTGAAATGTCGGACGTAGTAGACGCAACGTTTCCGTGGAAAATCGTTGTTGTTGACGATGACCCCGACGTTCTTAACATCACACAATTGGTGCTGCGCCGATTCGTAGCGCTGGGTAAACCCGTGCGCCTGTCTCAGTGTCTGTCCAGCCGAGAAGCGCGCACGCTGCTATCGCAGGAGCGCGGGGTGGCGATCCTGATCACCGACGTCGTGATGGAGGAAGACGACGCCGGTCTAACGTTAGTCCAGTGGGCGCGCGCGCAGCCACATCTATCCAATATGTGCATTGTCATCCGCACAGGGCAGCCGGGCATGGCGCCCGAGGCCGATGTTCTGCGGGGCCTAGACATCAACGACTATTGGACGAAGCAGGACCTGTCGGCTCGGCGTATGCAGACCCTCGTGACCGGCCTGATTCGCTCTTACCGAGACCTGGAACAACGCACCGAGTCCCAAGAAGAGACCCACCGAAAGTTAGAGGAAAAGCGAGCGCAGCTGAAGCAGTCCGTCCGCAACGAGTCGCTCTTCCAGGCTGTTTCCGATAGCCTCGCTGCAGGAACCTTGCTCATACAGGGAGACCAGGTTCTGCATGCAAACGCACGAGCCGAGCAACTCCTGGGTGCGTTCGTTGGGCAACCTTTCGCGCGCGTAGCCGACCTCCCACCTCCACTGAACGGCACGCCCCCACCCGCCTCGGGAGAAGTGTCTCGGACGGACTCCACCCAGACACAGTGGTTGTCCTTTCAGACCCGTGCCGTCAGCCAAGGCCACATCCAGGGTCACCTAGTGACCCTAACCGACACCACAGCGTGGAAGAAGGGCGAGTCGACTCGCCTGAAAGCTGAGAGAGATCTGCTGAGGACGCAACACCTCGATCAGATGGGACTCTTGGCGAGCGGCGTGGCCCACGACCTGAACAACCTGCTGACGATCATCGTCGGTACGGCCGACTACCTCGAAGAGGAGTCAGAAAACCCGGAGATGACGTCTGGATTGGCAGACATTCAGGAAGCCTGCAAGGCAGCGACCGAGCTGGCCCAGCAGATGATGCTGTACGGCAGTGGCGGCGAAGCCGTGCGAAAAGTCCAGGACGTCGTCACATTAATAGAAAAGGCTATGCCCCTGTGGATCAATGAGGCCAAGCGCCAGGGTGTACGCATCGACTTTTCTAGTCATGTAGAAGGGAGTCTCCATGTGGAGGTGGCCAACAGTCAGGTTCAGCAGCTGATTGGCAATCTGGCGTCGAATGCGCTGCGTGCCATGTCCAATGGTGGGTCTATTCGGGTCACGCTCAACGAGGGCATATTGGGCCGTGCCGAGCTCAGTGAAGCCGTCTTTAACAGCGATATCGAGACCGGTCGGTTCGCCATCTTGACGTTCCAGGATCAGGGAAAGGGAATTGATCCAAAAGAATTACCGCACATTTTTTCGCCGTTTTACACAACCAGTAAAGCCGGCCGCGGGCTTGGGCTCGCTACCATCCAAGGCATCGCAACCCGACTCGATGCGGTGATCTTTGTGGACACAGAGCTGGGCACGGGGACAACGTTCAAGATCGCCTTTCCGGTGTCCGAAACGGTAGGCGAAAGGCCGACATTAGAGCATCCGGTAACCTTAGATTCCAAACTGCGAATCTTGGTTTTGGATGATGCCTCATTGGTCAGACGACTAATAAGCCGCATTCTGGTCAGCAGAGGCCATGACGTGGTGGACGTGGCCACGGTCAAAGAGGCCAAAGAGGCCATGAGCGGTCATTTCGATGGTGCCGTTATAGACTTTATGCTTGAGAATACTACAGGAGACGCCGCTTTAAAGGAATTGCGTGTGATCAGCCCCGGTCTTCCCGCCGTGCTGTGCAGCGGGTACATTTCTCAAGCGGTTCAGGACCAGATGACAGACTTTTCGGGTGCGGTCCACAAGCCGTTTAAACGCGCCGAACTGATAGAGGTGGTCGAACGCATCTTCACTGTCGGCCATAATAACAGAGAGGGTTGATGCGAATCATTACCACTTTTTGCGCTCTGCTAGTGCCTGAGCCCAGAAGTTCGTTGCCAGATTGGACCCACTGAGTGATCTGTCCGCTCCAGCGGGCCAAATATGCATACCACTG
>JAACDH010000462.1 GCA_009936995.1 Rhodobacterales bacterium | reverse complement strand
GTGCAGGTCCTCGGCCGGACCGGGTTGACCCTTGGTCTTCCGCGCAGAGCCGAGGCAGTCGGAATGGGCGGACGTGACCTCGCTGCAATCGACGCACCTTGGCCAAGTCCACCAGTGTAGGCAAGTACCAGCTCACGAGGTCGTTGAGCAGTCTGTCGTCTTGGGGAGTTGGACGAACCGCGAGTGCCCGGGGTGCTTCAGGAGAGCCGGCGCCTTGTCGGTGAGCCTGTCCATCCAGACCGGGCCCTGGGTGGTCTTCATCATGACGACCGCTTGGCTGCCTGAATTTCGGGTAGTTTCATTACCGAATTTCGCGCCGAAATGAGGGTTTGGGGGTGGCGAGGTGTTTCTTGAATCCGCGGGGTGACCGCGCCGTTGTACGCGTGAACACCGCGGATGGGGTTTGCGCGGAGCACGGCCAGTCGCAGGTAGTCTGACAACGCCGTAGGGCCTCGACAGGACCCGTGAACGCCAGCACTCCAACTCACTGCGGGTGTAGGCGCTCATCTGAGTAGGGTTATCGCTTTCGCCGCCCACTTATGCCTAACCGCGCGAAACCCCATGAATGAATGACCTACCCACCCTTGCCTTCTGACAGCTCTTTAAGTAATGTAAATGAAATATTCTGGGGGGCTAGATATGCTAAGGCGATTCTTAAAAGACAAAAACGGGGCCAGTGCGGTGGAATACGCCATACTTGCCGCATTTTTGGGCCTTGTCATCATCTCCAGTATTGCTACACTCGGAGACAATATTTCTACAGATCTCACCAACGTCGCCCAAACCATGGATGACGGCGGCGGCGGTGCCCGTGGTGGCGGCGGTCGCGGTGGCGGTCGCGGTGGCGGCGGCGGTCGCGGCGGCGGTGGAGGCGGTGGAGGCGGCAAGTAGTCTGGCAACGCCGAGGGCCTCGACAGGACACGTGAACGCCAACGCGCTAACTCACTGCGGATGTCTGCGATCATCTGTGCAGGGTTGTGCACACGCTTGTTGGCGGTGAGCGTTTATGCGATGTAATAGCGCCCAAAAGCAGAGAGCGAGAGGGAGCAAGAGTACATGAGGTCCGAGCACTGAGTACGGCGTTCGGGTGTGGATACGTTGGACTGTCGCGCGTAACACGCCCTCTTCCCCCCACGCGCTCTGTGCCACCGTACGGCCATACGGGTCGAGGACAAAAGATGGAGACCCATCGCTTGCCACAAGAACGAACCGTCTAGACTCTGCAGCTCTAACCTTCGTGACTCGTTTCATGCGCTCGAAAACAGCGTTCGAGTCCTGGTACCAAGCGTGGGAGGCCACGTTCACAAGGATATCGGCGCCACGCGCAACATCCTGTTGGTAGAGCGTGGGGCTTAAGATCTCCTCGCAGAAGTGAGCGCCTAGGGTGCCGTACCTCGTCGTGATGGGCAGCGTCGGTTCGCCGCTCCCGTAGCTTCGTACCGCCTTGACCTGCCCCAGGAGCACCTCGCCACCGAAGAGGCGCGTAATGAGCGTTAACGCAAGGGGCGTGTACTCTCCGACAGGCACTAGGAAACGCTTGTACGTCCTCTGGGATGTCCGGGTCTTCGTGTCGAATACTTCGAGCTCCCTGCGGAGGGCGGCGGTGTTCGGGTTCTTCACGGCACGGGAGTCCAGCACGACGCTTCCTTCGCCTTTGGGGCGTTCGGTCCCCGTTTGAGCGGCAGACGCAAACGCGTTGGTGCCCTCTGGAAATACGATGAGAGCCGCGTCGGAGGCCTCGGCCCCGAGTTCGTTAATACGCGCCATGAACTCGGCATCACCCGCTGAGAAGTGCGGCGTGAGATGCGGCGATCTTGTGCTGATGAGTGCGATCGACAGGTTGCGGCTGGTTGTAGGCGCTTGTGGTGGAAGCGCCAGATGCGCGGCGACCCACACCGCAGCGACGAATCCGAAGGCTCGGATGGGCGTGCGAAGACGCTCTCCTCTGGAGAAGGTGACGGCGGCGTACGCGATGAATCCGTTGCAGAAGACAACCACGTAGGAGAGCCCAAAGCTCCCGCCGAGCGCGGCTACTTGGAGGATGCCCGTATCGTCGGTGGCGAGATGACCCACCATACTAAGCGCGCCGAGCGAGAGATTAGGGCTGAGCTCGACGAGCGGCTGGTACACACCGAGCGCATAAACGAGCCCTGCGAAGTACTCGAAGAGAACCCAGATACAGGGCAACAGGAGCACATCCGCTACGCCGCCCGACTTGAGAATCCCGAAGGTGTATGGAAAGAACGCCATTCCAAGGGCGCCAAGCCCCATGAAGTATACCCAGACCCCAAAGACCGTCTTCAACGCGCTGCTCGCATCGATATCTGCCCAATCAAGCGGGAGAATGTGCCAGAAAATTGGGTAGAAAGACGTCGCTGAGATCGCGCCACCGAGGATGATTCCTATCGCGACGAGCTGTATTCTTCGCAGACCGTTCGCATACATCAGCGCCGCGAGGAGAGGCGAAAAACCGAAGAAGACAAGCGGAGAGAGTGCTGGAAACACGAATCCACTCGTCGCGCACAGCGCACTCATCAGAGTAAGGAGCAGAAGACGATGGGTCGCCACTAATGCATGGTCTCGAGTTTGACTCCGATTGAAAACACCTCTTCAGTCGTCGTTGGACCGTGCGAGCCTGGCTTCGCGCGAGCAACACCGCGAACCGAGCAGCGAGCGGCGAGCGGCGAGCGGCGAGCAGCGAGCATAAGGAGCATTCCCGCACCTCCCTGCCCAGTATACCGCCCTCCGGGTGTAACGGGAAGCGCGACGTACGGCGGCCCACGCGAAGTGGACGACCCGCTCTTGGAGCTCGTCGGTGGAAAGCGGCGGCACGTTCACTCAGCAGAGGCACGATCTAGATCGCGACGACTTGGGGGTCATGGGCGGCGCCAAGGGGGGGCCGCCAGGCTAGCCTCCCGAAAGCGAAGCTTGCTGCGTCGTGTGGTGAGGTGGGCTCGTGGCGTACTCAGACGCAAACGCGGGGCTACGCACCAACCCAGCGGTAGCTCGGCGGCTCAGGCGGACGCGAGTTGGGGCAATGGTGGCCCTCGTGCTTGGCGTTGCGCGGAGCGTTCGAGGCTCCTGCGCACGTCGATGATTTCCGGCGGGCGAACGACGGCGTGAAGGGTGAGGCGAACGCAACAGACGCACGCGAGTCCAATCTGGAGGACCCCGGTGAGACCTCCGTACCCAACTACTCGGCACGTCGGTGGGGTCTTCCGCACCTATCAAAACGTCGAGGCCTACACCGGTAGCTCGGGCTTCGCGACAGACTTGGTGGTCCGAAACAAACACCACCCGCGCGCCGACGAGCCGACCAAGGTGGGAGGTGAGGACACGGGACCCAGTCCCTACGAGTTTCTGACCAGTGCCCTGGGCGCCTGCACCAGCATGACTCTGCGCAGGTATGCCGACCGCAAGAATTGGCCCCTAGAGGGCGTGCGCGTGCATCTGGAACACAACAAAGAGCACGTCGCCGACTGCGCCGACTGCCCCGATACAGACGCCGCACGCATCGATGTCATCGAACGCCGGGTCGGGCTGGTGGGCCCCCTGGACGGGACGCGGCGGACGCGGCTTCTCGAGATCGCCGACCGCTGCCCAATACACCGAAGCCTTCACGCCGGAGTGCACGTCCGAACCACCTTGACACCCGACGACAAGCTAGATGGCTGAAGTGATGGCAGCAGGCCACCCCTCCGGTGACGTGTGCCGCCCGTCCTTCGCCGGAAGCGCCGCGCTTGCGCCGACCCAGCGATGCGTTTCCCAAGGAGGATTGCTCGGAATGAGACTCGGCGACCCGAAGGCTCGGGATTGAATGAAAACAAACCAACATCCAATCCTCTGGACTCCTTAGCCGAGTCAATCGGCGCCGCCGCCGGAGAACGAACGAAGCTGAAGAAAGGCGAACAGCGTCCCTATGGCTCTGGGGTATTTCTATCCGAACGGAGAATTCGCAGCGATTCGATGGCGTTGAGAAAGGGCTCCACGTACAGCCCGAATAGCGAGTGGCGATCGAGGTCGTCCTTGCCCTCCTCGATCAGTCCGAATGACAGCTTTTCCGAGGTCCACGCCATGGAAAGCCCAAGGAATGGCACTTTGTGCAGCGAATCGTGCGCCAGGAAGATCGACGCGTCGATCACGAGGAGGATAGCCGCGGTCCACAGGAGCCGACCGGCCCATCCGATCTCGAGGCCCAATGTGTTGGTGCCCGTCCAGCTCTGGAGCGTTTCTGTGGCCCAGCTAGCCACCTCGGGGCCGGTGAACAGCAGTTGGGCCAGCAGCACGCCTAATGCGTGTTTCAATACGATTACCAGGAGGTCCGCCCGAGTGGACTTGTCAGACAGCCCCCCCGGAGGCAGAAGCCATTGCATGACCGCGCTTGGCGCCAGGGTACCGAGCTTCCGCCAGGCCAGAAACAGCGTCAAGACGAGCGTGGTCAGCCACCAACCCCACCACATGCCGTTCGCCGGGTTCAGGGGCCAGAGCAGGGGCCGACGAAGGCGAGGATGATCTTGTCTAAGGAGAGTTCCATCGTCCTCTCAGGGGTCAGGGGGCGCATCCGGCCGCGCCGCCAAAGGCGTGTGAAGCGATTGAGTCTGGCTTTCGGTAGGGCGGAGCTCGGCGAGTGCGGCCTTTATGCGTTTATTTCGGGCTTTCTTGACTTTGCCCTTGTCTTCTAGGGCCACGCGGCGTGCTGTTTCGACGAGCTTGGCATACCGACCCTCCAGCAGTCCTTGCCCCTGTGCGAGCTGGACCATCTGGGGATGGCCCCCGTTGCCCTCGAGCTCGACCAACGCGGGTCCGTTCACGGTCAGCGCCACATCCCAGCCCTGAATCTTACAATTGGGCAGGCCGGAGGCCGCCGCGAGCGTCGCCTCGCGGACCGCGTCCCACTCCGGGAACCGGTGAGTCGCGAACTCTGCCCCGGTCTCGGGGTGGCGTTCGATGGGGTCGTACATGGTGGTCTCTCCGCCAACGACTCGTGTCAGGGCGCCCGTCTCTGGATCGAGAGCAGCGAGCATGTTGCCTTTGCGCCAAAGGTTGTCAGCGACGTTCGTTCCTGTCGGGATCCGCAGGGTGGCCCGGTTGAGGTATGGCCCATCGTCGTCGATCAACACTTGGACCCTGCAGGTGCCAAGCTTCCCCTCACCGAGAATCGGCGCCATTTCAGGGTGTGGCTCCATCCGAGATTGGAACAAGTAGCCGCCCTCCGCGGCGGGCTTGAGCCCCTCGAGCAAAGCTTGGATCTCGAATTCACGTCCGTCTTGCAGCATCAGCACCCCGCGACTGGCATCGCAGGATTCGATGGAGACAGCACCCAGGCTGTTCACGCTTTCAGCGGGCTTGGCGAAAAGCGGGTAGCGTGCCTCGCGCGTGAGGAATTTTTCCACCTGTTGCCAGTTCCGAAGCGGCGCAGCCCCACCCATCGACCGGAAAGGGTGGAAAATGGCCTGCGTCTCGGGGACCGGGACATTGAGCCCGACCCAAAGCGACGTCAGCGTGGGCTTGTCTGCGGCCAAAACCGTCCAGGCGTTGCGCATCGTCACTTGGTCGAGCGCCTTGACGAAGTTCACCCCGACGAACTGCTCTTTGTCTGCTGACGACAGACGCGCATCTTCGAACAAGTGGTACATGAAGTACTCAGCCGGCTGGAGCTTTCCAGCTCCTCGGGACAGACGCAATAGCTCCATCACTTGTGAGGCGAAGCCCTTGCCATACTCGTCGCGAGCAACCTGGAGCCACGTAGCGAGTGGCGTTTGGACCGGCTTTCGCGCGGTATCAACGACTGTCGCGTCGCCCATGGGTTTGGACATCGGATCTCCGGAGCATAAGAAGGGCAAGAAGCGTCAGCGCATCTGCCGAGCCACTATACCGTCGTTGGTCCATCTCGGGGCGCGCGAGTGGTGCTTTGGCCTCAACGGCGGCCAGACATACCCTTGGGAAATTGGACGTTCCCCGGAGGTCGGGTAGACTGGTGAGTCGCCTCACCAGCCCCCACAGGTCCGGACGTGCCCAATTCCCGCATCCGGCTCCTCGGTTCACACGTTCGCCGTTCGAACTTGCCGACGGCGCCAAGAGGGCAGCCGGACCGGCAGCAAAGTGCAGCGGCGCTCGATTTGACGAAATCGAGCCCAGGAGAGATATCGTTGGCTGCGGCGTCCGAGCGCCCGCCACCAATGCCGGTTCGCCTCTCGGCGAGCTCCGGCTTTCGGTCCTGGCCTCTGGAATCCGACCAATCGCGTCTTCTCCGGATGCAGCTTCAGGCCATAGCGACCAAAACGCTTCGGTAGGACCTCATGGACCCGCCTTGCGTCCGCTTCCTCCGAGAACACCATCACGAAGTCGTCCGCGCACCGGAACCGCCGCCATTCGTGTCCCAAAGCCCTGACGCAGCCCGTCATAGGCGTCGTGCGCGCCGGTCTGGAGGGCCCGGTCTGGAGGGCCCGGTGGGACCTCCGTGCCCAACCACTCGGCGCGTCGATGGGGTCTTCCGCACTTATCAAAACGTCGACGCCCACAAGGCTTGAAGATCGGGGCTCAATCACACGGCTCACACCCTGCCTGTGTACGCTTCACCTCGACGGTCACCCGCTGCGGCGCGACACTCGGTTCCGGCTGGCGGTTAACCCTGGCCGGGTGGAACGCTCATCCGCCGGGATGCAAAGGGGATTTCACGTCTGCGACATCGACCTCCCCACCAAGCTTCGCCTGGCGCACGATAAGAAGCATTCGTGCATCTCCCGAGCCAGTAAACAGGCTTTGGGTCGTTTCGGGTGGGCGTTCGGTGCTTGGGCGTCAGCGTCGTCAAGGCGGGCCGCCAGGCTAGCCTCCCGAATGCGAAGCTTGCTCTGTCGTGTGGTCACGGTGGGCTCGTGGCGTACGTAGACGCAAACGCGGGTCTGCGCACCAACCCAGCGGTAGCTCGGCGGGTCGAAGCCGAAGGACATCACAAAGCAGTCCATTGACCGCCCACTCTATCCCAAAGAACTCAGCGAACCCGACAACCAAGGCACAGACCGCCGATGCTCTTACTCAGGATAAGCAGGAGTTGGTGCGTTCTCGGTCCCTGTGGCCGACACCGCCGAGGTGCCGTTTGACCCCAACCGCCTCACCCTGACCAATCACCGTAAGATCAAGCGCCTGGACCCTGCCTAAGCACGGTACTCTTCCACCGACCCCTGCCCTGGGAGCCTTCTATGACACACCAAAACGTCGGTTTTTCCATCTGGGACCCGGCCCATCACGTCTTCCACATCACCAGTCACAGGGAGTGGGAGGCCGCCGCGGTCGGAGCCACCTACCGGCCTACCGCTTTCGCCGACGAAGGGTTTACCCACTGCTCCACAGCCGCCCAAGCTGCCGGAACACTGGACCGGTTCTTTCGAGGCCAGACCGACACCCTGTTGCTGGTCATTCGCATAGACCGGCTCGGAAACGACGCACTCGTCTGGGAAAACCTCGAGGGTGGCGAAATGCTGTTTCCACACATCTACGGCCCCTTGCCTGTGGCGTCTGTGGTGGGATTCGTCCACGTGCCCCACGGCGACGACGGCGGCTTCGACACCGATGCCGCCATCAGCACCGAACGAGCGCCGGCGATGGGGGGATCATAGCGATTCGGTACGATAGGCTGCGAGGGTCGCCGCCAGCACGCTTCATCGTGACGGGCGCTTGGACTCGGTTATGACGACCGCGGTCGTCCCACCTAGGAGCCATACGTGCATCCCCTCCTCGCTGCCGCTGCCCGTCCATGCCCCCAGCTGGCCGCCATCCCCATGGCCCTGTTGGTGCTTTCTACAGGCCTGACGGGTTGCAAGGGCGCCGACGCAGACCCAATCGCCACCCCGCCACCCACTTGGCACGAGGACATCCGGCCCATCGTCGAAGAGACCTGCATGAGCTGCCACACCGAAGACGGCGGTATGACGGGTATTCCCCTCACCACCTACGAGGATTATCAGGCTTGGGCCTGGCCCATCGCAAACGCAGTCGCGGCGGGTACCATGCCTCCTTGGCGCGCCGAGAGTGACTGCAACAGCTACAAAAACGACTTCTCCCTGTCCCCAGAATCCGTCGACACGCTGGTGCGTTGGGTCAACGCCGACACCCCCGAAGGAGATGCGTCTAAGGCCGCCCCCACTCGCATCGCTTGGGTGCCGCCCACTTTGGCCCGGGTCGATGCCGAGCTAATCATGAAAGAGGCGTTTACACCCACCAAAGCCCCCGACGACTACCGGTGCTTCATCATGGATTGGGACGAGACCGAGACCACTTGGATGACCGGGTACAACTTCAAGCCCGGCAACACCGATGTGGTCCACCACGTCATCCCATTCATCATTCCGCCCGATGAAGCCGACGTGTATCGCGCCCTAGACGATGCCGAAGACGGCGATGGCTACCCCTGCTTTGGCGGCCCCGGCGGCAATATCGATTCGCTCATCGAGGCGCGTTGGTTGGGTGCTTGGGCGCCCGGCGGCGGTGCCACAGTCATGCCCGAAGGCTACGGTTTACTCATCGAGCCAGGCTCGATCATGGTCATGCAGGTGCACTACCATGTGGACGCCAACAACACTGAGTTCGACCAGTCCTCCGTCGAGATCCAGCTGGAGCACACGCCGCTCAAGACCGTGCAAATTCAACCCTGGACTGAGGTCAGCTGGGTGCTGGGCATGGGCATGGAGATTCCCGCCAACACCAACGATGTCTCGCACACTTGGTCGTACACGTTCGAGAGCGGCGCCTTCCGCATTCACGACGCCACCTTGCACATGCACACCATGGGTCAGACCGCCAGCATGGTGATTCGACACGCCGATGGCAGCGAGACCTGCGTGATTCGACACGACGAATACGACTTCAATTGGCAGCGCAGCTACCAGCTTGAGCAGCCAGTCGAGGTGACCGTCGGCGATACCATGGAACTCACCTGCACATGGGACAATCCCACCGACCAAATCGTCCAATGGGGCGACGGCACTGGCGACGAGATGTGCTTGGGCGTGACCATGATTACCTGGGAGTAGGTCGCACAGGTTGTCATCGCAACCATCGATGGTGCCGGGTCATCGTGTCACCGCGGGTAATCATTTCAGTGGACGGGCAGGACTAAACCTGGTCTGGTGGCCGCTCCCATCAGCCACGCCGACGCCCCCCCCTCGTACGCCACCGAAATCTCCGTCGACCGCCCACTGGGTGCAGGCCATGTCTTTGGACAGGCCACGTTAGTCACCGGTGCGAGACTTGGCGGGGGCTGTACGCCCTTGGTGCCACGTCCGAAGGCGCCTATCGCACCAACATTCGCGGCGCGGCCGCGCCGATTGCCCTCACCTTCAGCGGACTGGGAATGCTGTCGATCGGTGTGTCCTTTGGTCTTCGCGAGCGCAAGGTCACGCTGCTGCCACTGCTCGGAATGGCCGTGGGAACAGGTGGCATGATCGCGGCAATGGCATCCTCCAACGGCACCGACAGCGCCAACACCACCAGCTAAATCTTGCCGCCTATTGTGCTGGGAATTGGCGTCACCCAAATCGTGCTCAATGAGCTCACGGCATAGCGACACGCGAGATTACAGCCCCGTCTGAGTGTGAGTCCCACCAAGGGCGGCGGGATGGCCCAACTCTCAGTTCAGTTCTAGTATCACCGTGTCCAAGATGCGTTATCGAGCAGGAAAGGCGATCACACAGCCACCCACAAATTGACTCGGAGGATAAGAAGCACTGTCGCATCTCCCGACCCAGTATACAGGCTTTGGGTCGCATCGAATGGGCGTTTGGTGCTTGGGCGCCAGCGGCGTCAAGGCGGGCCGCCAGGCTAGCCTCCCGAAAGCGAGTCTTCCTCCGTCGCGGGGTGAGGTGGGCTCGTGGCGCACTCAGACGCAAACGCGGGTCTGCGCACCAACCCAGCGGTAGCTCGGCGGCTCAGGCAGAGGCAAGCTGGGACAATGGCGGCCCTCGGGGCTGACGTTTCGCGGAGCGTTCGAGGCTGTCGACAGGTGCTTCGTTTCGGGTTTCGACGAGGAATCCTTCATCCATCGGCCCCCAAGTGCACGCGCAGGCGCACGTTTACATCCACAGCGCAATCAGCATACGTCCTCCATGACATCGACTGCGGTTGTGGACATACTACCGCAGGTTTGAGGTCCGTCGCGATCGCGATGGCGCTCGTCGCCTTCTTTGGTAACATCCTGGCTTTGCCTCCCGGAACCCGGAACCTACCGGTGGTGAGTGGTTCGCGGGTCGAGGCCCATTCCGCGGGCACGAGGCGGGCCTGCTACACGGCAAAGAGCCGCAGATGGGCGTCATTTTGAACCTCGTCCACGTGCCCTCGAAGGACAGTGCAACCCAAGTTGTCCGCGACCTCTCGGAAGAAGCGAACCTCTCTCCTGCCGATGAGAGGCCTTCCTGGTCGCCTAGACACGCCCCGCGAACCCGCAGATCTAACAACCGTCTCCAAGGTAAGCCGGACGCTGACACCGCTCTCGAGCCCGCCGACGGGCGATATCGAAAAAGCGTATTGGCGTCTCTATTCCACCTCATTGCCATCGGACGAACCGATGTTTGGGTGCTGGTCATCGTCCATCCATCGCTCTATTGCGTTGTTGGCATTTCGAAGCTAGACGAAGTCAAACCGAGCAATCCCCTGACCCGGGTGGCCACACTCCCCAACCCGCTATTTTCCGCCTGGGCATTCCTCGACAGCGTCCAACGCCGCAGCGAACCCTTCCTCCGTGGAGCAGTCTGCGTTGGCATACGCCTCGTCCATGCATTGGAATGCCTCCTGCATTGCCTCGACGTCCTCTCTCTCACATTCCGAAGAACAATCGACCGATGAGGCGTCGTCCACAGCGCCGGCCTGAATCATGCAGCCTAATTCGCTTTCGCACGCAACTTCACACATGCTCTGGTTCCCGCAACCATACAGACACACCATCGCGCCCACCAAGCTTAACTTCCACAGTGACATTAGTACTCCTTCTTCATCGTGATCAAGACCGACCATAAGCTAGACGGACGTACATCTGTCGGTCAAGAAGAACAGATGAGAATATGAAATATTAGAGGCTTTCCCCCTCAAGCATACCGGCTTTCGAGCGTTTGGGGAGCGAAAGTGGGAGTTGGGCGCCCTCGGCGCGAAGGCCCGCCGCGGTACGAACATGAGCCCCATGTCGCGAAGCTGCTGGCTCACGATTCCGCCAGTGACGCCGCGTTCGCCTCAATCAGGCCCGCGCAAAACCGTGGCCCGTAGCGTCGGAGATGCTGCACAGCGCCACTCTGAGATGCATGCGGGCTAGAAGGTCGCCCTCAACTGGAAGCCAGAGATAGAGGGCTCCAACGTCAACTCTCCCCCGGTGCGAGGGGGGGACCATGTCGTCACGTCTAACGTCGTCACGTCTACTTCGTATTCGTCTGCAAGTGCCCGATTGTATAGCTCGACGGCCTCGTGCACTTCCTCGTCCGTGTACCAATTCAGCAGCACCAGCTTGGGGCGGACTACGCTGAGCACCAGTGTGAACCCCACACCGCCTACCACGATTCCGGCCCCAAGGAAGGCACCGCCATACACCAGCAGCGTCTTGGTCCAAGGAAATTGACACCAGTCTGGGTTTCCACTGCTGAAAGCACAGACCAAGCCTTCTCCCATGAAGGTGATCAATGACAAACCGACCACCCCCGTCCCCGCTATCGCAGAGGCGGACCCGACCGACGCCAGGCTCCAGCCGGTGATCTGCACGGGGAGGTACTTTCTGCGCAGCATCTTGGCCGTGTCGTCGTCGCCAGTCAGCGCCGCAAATTTGCGCGCGTTCACTGCCTTGGAGCCACGCATCGCCATCTTGCCACCACTCCACGAGAGGTGCCGACGCCTGAAGCCCTTGGGCACATCCACATAGGCCGAAAGCTTGTAATCGCCCGATAGCACGTTCTGGGCCTCTTTGTCCTCCGCAGACACCTCGGCCGCTTCTGCTGCGGGCGCAGTAACCTGCTGTGGCGGATCGGCTGACGTGGCAACAGGCGCCTGACCTGACTGAGCGTTCGACACATCTCCGGGATCAGAGTCGTCATCTTCAGTTGGCGCCTGAGCCAACGCGCTGGCAAGAAGCGCAATCCACAACCATCCCATTTATCCGCTCCTTGTATGATGGCGAAAGCACTGGCGAATCTCCAGGCCCAAACTACACGTTTTGGGTGGTTTTGCAAGCTGGGGCAAGAGTGGCGCACGAACCTGGCGGTTGGCGGAGCGCTCCATGCTGTAGAGCGGCATTGGTGCATCGCTCGGCTGGAGCCGCGCTGGACGACCTGCCGAGAGGCGGCCCGTTGATGCTTTCGGCCGGGGAGGGCTCTGGTGATGAAGCGGTCGAAGGTACATCCGAACTACTAAAACCAACGACAACCGGGCACTGGTCAGGCGTGGAGTCTAACCCTTTGGCTGTCGCCGCGGGCGGTCACGACGTGAATGGCGATGCCGTCCGGGAAGTCAGATGGCCAGCGGTGTTACTCGGATGTCGCCATCGAAATAGTCTTGACGCTGCGGCTCGTGTTCGGGTTGCCGAGGCGGCAGACCGAAGGTCTTCTGAACTCGATGCCGGGCCCAAGGGCCCAGGCTGACGGAATCCGAGGTTTCGGACGGCTCCGCTGCACCCGGTCTGATTGGCGCTGTGATCAGCAACATCGAACGACTCACTTCAGACATTGGGTACGACCGACTCGAGGTGTACGAGGCCGAGGCGCGTGGCGGTGCAAGCGAGCTGACACAAGGCATCATCAGCAGGCGCGGGTCGAAAACACCTTTGATCGGTACAAAAGAGCATTCAGGAGGGGGCTAAAGGCACGGACGGAGGCGGGGCAGCTGTGTTCGAACTCGGCAAGCCCGGGTCGGTTGCGGTACGAACATGAGCGCCAGGGCTGGGAGCTGCTGGCGCACGATTTCGCCGTGCACCAACGCCCCGGAGACTTCCGGTCTTGAGCAAGTCCCGCGGCTTCGGTCGGCCATCGATTCGTACACTTTGCAGACCCCGAGTTGAGGTGGCACGAGGCCACTGCCTGGATCACTGCTCTCTTTCATCGTCAGCATCACCACTCCACGGGGTCACCGGCGAACCGAATTCGGGCGAGCCGCGACATCTCGTGATTCCACGTTGCGATGTCCTCCACGGTGAACCCGGCGAGCTGCTCGTGCCCACAGGCTCGCGCCATCACCTGCATCAGCTCGGTCGTGCTCTCGAAGAACCGAGCCAAACGCACAGCCGCCACCTGTATGTCCAGACGGGCGCGAAGCTCGGGACGCTGGGTGGCGATTCCGGCAGGACAGTTATTGGTGTGGCAGATGCGAGCACCGACACATCCAATCGCCTGCATGGCGGCGTTGGATACTGCGATGCCGTCAGCCCCCAGGCAAAGTGCCTTGATGAAGTCCGTTGGCGTCCGCAATCCGCCGGTGACGATGAGGGTGACCCGACCGGATAGGCCCTTGCGGTTAAGGAAGTGCCTGGCACGGGCCAGCGCGGGGATCGTGGGGACACTGATGTGGTCCCGAAAGAGCGCCGGAGCGGCCCCCGTCGCGCCGCCACGACCATCTAGGATGATGTAGTCGGCGCTCGCGTCGATCGCGAACTGCATGTCGCGCTCGATGTGATTGGCGCTGAGCTTGAATCCAATGGGAATCCCACCGGTGAGCTCCCGGACGCGATCGGCGACATGCCGAAAGTCCGAAGGTGTCGTTAGATCACTGAACGTAGGAGGCGAGATGGCGGGCTGGCCTTCTGGGATGCCTCGCACGGTCGAGATCTTTCCGCGGTTCTTGTTGCCCGGTAGGTGACCGCCCGTCCCGGTCTTGGCGCCCTGTCCGCCCTTGAAGTGGAATGCCTGCACACGAGGGAGCAACGACTCGTCAAACCCGAACTTCGCGCTCGCGAGCTCGTAGAAATAGCGGCTGTTTTCCGCCTGCTCCTCGGGCAGCATCCCCCCTTCGCCGGAGCAGATTCCAGTGCCAGCCAGCTCCGCACCCCGCGCCATAGAAACCTTCGCCTCTTCCGACAGCGCGCCAAAGCTCATGTCGGAGACGAAGAGCGGGATCTTCAGCCGTAGCGGCTTTTTCGCCTCTGGGCCGATGATCAAACTCGTACCGACGGCCCGATCTTCCATCAAAGGCTTGGTCGCGAGCTGCGCGGTCATGATTTGGATATCATCCCACTTTGGCAGCCGGTCTCGCGGTACGCCCATGGCCGTCATCGGCCCATGGTGTCCCAGCTTGCTCAGCCCCTCACGCGCCAGCTGGTGGATGAAGGCCACATGGGGCTCTTCCGGGGTGGGAATAGGCTCTGGCTGCTGGTTCTCGTTCGGCTCGATGCCCGGCCCGGGAAGGCCGACGTCGTCCGCCGTGAACTTCTTGTGGGTGCCGTCGCAGAACGGAGCATTGCCTGTGTGTTTGCAGGCGCAGAGGAACGCCGTGGATGTCTCCTCCGCCACGAATCGCTTCGGAGTGAAGTCGGTGCCTGCGTGGGAGCCATCGCAAAACGGTTGCGTCTTGGACTTGCCACAGGCACAGAAATAGTACGCTTTGCCGTTCTCCAGCTCCACAGCGATAGGTTTAGTTCCGGCGACCACTGGACGCGCTTGCTTAGTGTTCATCTGCTTTTCTCACGGTTTAGGGTGTGGTGCTGGTGGGCTCAAGCCTGGAGGCCGATGGCGCGTCACACGGGGCGACGTCCAACATGCGAATCAAGGACCTGAATCCGGTAGCGCTCCGGTGCGACCGGATAGAATCTCCAAGCCACGGGCAGCGTCAGAGGACCGGTTGCGTTTCCAGGCGGCCCCACAAAACGAACGCGGACAGGCCGCCGAGAACCACAGGCCCTGCAAGGGCGCCGACCTCACCGTAGGAGAGATGCGTGACCGCGCCAAGCACCATCACCGTCACCAGACCGCCCGCAGCAGCCGGGGTCAGCTTAGGTTGGATGTCTGTCGCCCAGGGCACAATCAAGCCAATCGCGCCGAGGACTTCGGAGACCCCAATAAACCGCACCAGCAGCTCGGGGCTATCGGCCACCCAGCCACCCATCCCTGCCGTGGCGAGCTCCGACATCGGCGTGACGAGCTTCATGCCGCCGCCCATAAAGAAGGCGAAGGCGAGAAGGGCTTGGACAATCCAGAGGGCGATGTTCATGAGGCGTTCCTTGCTTCGTTGGATGCCCATCTTCTAAAGTGATACCAAATATGCAACCATGGGGCTAAAATGGAACCATCGGTTGCGCACGGGCAACGTTATGAACCTCATCGATCTTGAGACCTTCGTGTGGGTGGCCGAACTTGGCAGCCTCACAGCTGCCGGCAAACAGCTTGAGGTACCTAAGTCTACGGTCAGTCGGCGCGTGTCCCGGCTGGAGGACGAGCTTGGCGTGGCGCTGGTCCATCGCACCGCTCGTTCTGTTGTGGTTACCGAACAAGGTCAGCAGCTCGCCCTTCGAGCGGCCCCCGCCTTTCGTGAACTCCGACACGCCGAGCACGCTTTGTTCGAACACGGAGATCAGCCACACGGGCTTCTGCGAATCACTGCTCCGTCCGACATAGGGGCCTCCAAGTTCATCAACGACTTACTGTTGGGGTTTCGCGAACGCTGGCCCCAGGTTAGACTAGACATCCTCCTCACCGAGCGCGTGGTAGACCTCATCCAAGAGGGTATCGACGTGGGGCTACGTCCCGAACCCGCCACAGGGACCTGGCAGGGCGAGGGCTTGATGTCCCGCAGCTTGGGCTCGCTCACGGCAGTTGTCTACGCGTCTCCCGACTACCTGGCCCGCCACGGCACCCCTAAGCACCCCCAGCAGCTGCTCGACCACGACTGGATAGGTCATCAAGCCTGGTTGCGTCGTGGCCCTGTGGCCCTCACCCATCGCGAAAGCGGCGAGGTCGAGCACGTCAAACTGTCCTCGAGCATTCTCACCAATCACATCGATCAGGTGGTCGCGATGATCGCTGGCGGGGCGGGACTGGGTATCGTCCCCTCCTTTTTGGTCGGGGCGCTTGTCGACGAGGGCACGCTGCAGCCGGTGCTTACAGACTGGGACTGGCCAGGTGGGCGGCTCACCGCGGTGTGGCCCGCGTCGCGCCACACCTCTCCCCGGGTCCGGGCGTTTGTGGATCATGCGGTGGCGTATGTCCGGCGAAGCCTGCAGGTCTAGGTTCAAGGCAGGTCTAGTGACTACTCACCCGCAGCTCACCTGAACATCGCTGACCCGCTCCAACGGCACGCTGCGAGGGTGACCCGGGTTCGTACCCGCGCGACAGTTCGCGCCAAATCCTAGGGCAAACGCCAGCGCAAATCTCGGGACGGGCGGCGAACAGGTATCGCCTGGGCAGAAGTTTAACCACCGCATTCGCTACCATAAAAACGAACTCCAGCCCCTTCGGGAGGCTGCGTGGTTCGTCGTATCAAAGGTACTGCACCCATTGCCTTTCGCGATGACCGAGTAGTTTTCGTTATCGGGGACCACCTCGACCACGGATGTCAGGAGCGACTTTGTTCCCGGCGTACTAAGACTCCGGCAGACAATCGCAGCGCTCTTCAAAGAAACTGGGTCCAGTCCGTAAGGCAACACACCGAAATGTTTACGAACACACCCAATCAGATCCGCATCCAGCCTGCCGTGTTGCCCACTCAACGAGTGGCCAGTTTAAAAGCCCAGATCGATAAGCTTTACGAGCACATCTACTCACAGCGCGAAGAAGAAGGTATCTTCGAGGTCACGCAGACACTACCCGCACAATGGAAGTGGACTCCGACGTCCTCTTCTTTATCCATTCAGGCTATCCCAAATCACCGAGCCCTGGTGGAGGATGTGGTTTATCCGGGCCTAAGAGCCATTCTAGAAGACTATTTCAACCAGCTTCATGTGTGGTGGAACCTGGATGCATCTTGGATTCGTAGACAATACCCGATGAACCAAGCTCCCAAACAGTCCCACCCGCATTCATGGCATCAAGATGGCGCCTTGGCTTTTGACTTTAGCGCTCGGAAGTTTGATGCACCTTTGCGCATGTTAACATGCTGGGTAACGCTTGATGAATGTGGTAAATCAGCACCGGGTATCGAATATATCCTCGACCCATCCCATGCATCACGTCTACTCACGCTCAAAGAACTTCAAGTAGACGCCATCAATCATGACTTTCCTCCCAGGTCGCGAAACCGGCCAGAATTATCCAGCGGTGACTGCCTTCTGATGACCGGCGGGCTCTTACATCGCACCCACCAATCTCCCAACATGAACAGACACCGCACATCTCTGGAAATCAGGTTCTTCGGCTCACCACCTTCACTATTGAAAGAACATCAATTCATTCGTGTTGGCCACCACACAGTCTGAGTAACTGAACCGTGCCAAAGGACGGTCACCGGTGAGGTCGGCGCCAGACGCACCCTCTTTAGAGCCCCACAGGCATGTCTAATCGCTTCACGAAGCTTCCGCTTGGTCCGAGCCAGTTTCGCCCACTGTTTTCGTAGGCCTCGTCCGGCGGAGTTGCGGCGCTGGGTCACCCGCCGTGCTTTCCAATACGCCCGAAAGGCAGTAGGCTAGTGCCTGAGCCCAGAAGTTCGTTGCCAGATTGGACCCACTGAGTGATCTGTCCGCTCCAGCGGGCCAAATATGCATACCACTG
>JAACDH010000461.1 GCA_009936995.1 Rhodobacterales bacterium | reverse complement strand
TGACGGGGGGGGGGCTCCTTCTCGGCCCATCAACAGTCGTTTTGCGCTCTGGGTGAGCGGCGCGTACTGCTCGAGTTCTCCGGCCGTGAGTTGGGCGTTCGGACAGCGCTGACCCCGATGGGCCTGACGGTCACGGGCGGCTTGGACCCGGGCCCGGACCGTGCTGGAGTTCTCTTCGGGGTGGTCGCCCAGCATCACCTCGGGCGGCACGGCTTGAAGGCAGACGCGCAGGTCGACTCGGTCGAGGATGGGACCGGAGAGACGCTGTAGATATCGATGGATCTGGGTGTCGGAGCACCGGCAGGGTTGGGCGGAGCCGGCGTAGCCACACGGGCAGGGGTTCGCCGCTAAAACTAAGGTAACCGCTGCCGGATACACGACGGTACCCATCGCCCGGGTGAGCTGAACCACACCGTCCTCCAATGGCTGGCGGAGGACCTCGAGGGCGCCGCGACTGAACTCCGGGGCCTCGTCGAGGAACAGCACGCCGTGATGACTGAGGCTGATCTCTCCGGGGCGAAGGGTACGGTCGCCGACGAGGCCGGCCACGGTGACGGTGTGATGCGGGGCTCGAAAGGGGCGATGGCGAATCAACGGACCGTTATTCAGCAGGCCGGCGGCGCTGTGGACGCGAGTCACCTCGAGGCTGTCCTCGAAGCTGAGGTTGGGGAGGATGCCAGGTAAGCGCTGCGCCAACATGGACTTCCCGCAGCCGGGTGGCCCCATCAATAACAAGTGGTGTGCACCCGCCGCCGCAACCTCTAGGGCGTAACGAGCCATCCGTTGACCGCGAACATCGGCTAGATCTAGTCGATGCTTTTGCTCCGGGATGGCGCTGATCTCGATGTCGGCCGGGGTGCGCTCTCCGCGGAGCCACTGAATGACCTCGCGCAGGTTGTCGGCGGCCACCACCTTGACGTTGGGCACCAGGGCAGCGGCCTCGGCGTTCTCGCGAGGGAGGACCAGGGTCTTGCCGAGGTCGCGGGCGAGGACAGCCAGCGATAATGCACCACGAACCGGCCGAAGATCTCCCGATAGACTCAGCTCTCCGGCGGCGACGATCTGGTTCACGGCGTCTCGGGGCAGCTCGTCGTCGGCGGCGAGGATGGCCAACGCGACCGGCAAGTCGAGGGCCGTTCCCTCTTTACGCACATCGGCGGGCATCAGGTTGATGACCACACGTTTGCGAGGAAAGCGCTCGTCGGAGCTCTGCAGTGCGGATCGAACGCGCTCGGCCGACTCCTTGACCGCGCTGGCCGCGAGTCCGACGATGGACACCGACGGCAAGCGGCGGAGCAGGTCGACTTCGACCTCGATGGGGATAGCGTTGACGCCTTGTAGCGCTCCGCCGGTGACGGTGACGGGCATGGGGACCTCCAGGTTCGGAAGTCCCCTATTCAAGGCCCGTGCCATCCCATTATCGGCGTTTGCTGGTCGGGTGGGGTGACGATTGTCGGCGAAACGGTGACGTCAGTCAGCGCGAACAGCGATCTCTTTGCGGGGCCCGATGGCCGTCCGAGTCGTCGAATTTGGCGGTACACCGGTACCCGTCGATGAGGACGAACCGGCCAGGGCCACCGAGAAGAAGCTGGGGAGGGGTGTCATGGGAACCGCCAGGGCCATCGGTCAGGTGAAGGACCGTTGCGTTCCGCGGCGGCCCACCATTGCGTTTACATGGAACATCACCAAGCCGACCAAGCCTTCTGGCGACAGCAAGAGAAACGTCGTGATGATGGTGTCGTAGCGCCAGACCGCTCGGCGTGGACCACGCCCGGTTCGCGTGGCTCAGCAGCAATGGGCGGACTTTCCTCTACACGACCAACAACGACATGGGGGGCTGGGGCCGGCCCTCTGTGTGTTCCAGGATGGACGGCGAGTGGCGGACGGCGACGGCGTCTCCACTGGATGGACCGCGCCGTTTACCGCCCAACTCGTGGTAGACCAGAAGTACGGTGGCTTTAGGGCCCTACTGCTGAACTTCAAGGCGACGACCTGATGGCTGACCTCCATACGTCTCGACGGGTGGCGGCTTGGGCCTACGGACAGGTGGCAGGGGTCAAGGCCGACGTGTAGGTTCGAGGTAGGATTTCCGTGCGAACGCTACCGCGCGACTCGACCGTCTCCATTCATGGGCTCTGCGGGCATGATGGGGTGGGCGGACCTTATGGCGACCTCATCGCTGCGTTGAGAGACGGGTCGCGCAGAGCGCGTACTCGCCTGGTCGGTGGCTCCTGCGGGAGCGATCTGGGCGACTCAAACGTGACGACTTTGGATCTAGTTTGCCGGTTTCATCCTCTAGGATACACCACCGCAACGCGGTCCGGTGATCAGGAGAGTCGTCGCGCCTGGTCGACAACTGCGGCGAGCGTGAGGGTGTCTCGGTTCCGCCAACGGTTCGCGGCCTGCTGAATTGCCCGCGCCATGGGGTTACCGTCCCACGCTGTCAGGAAGACTTCGTGAGCGATGGTGCGCGGCTTAAGTCCATCTGGACGGATAGCGTGTGGCTGACGGTAGCGAACGATCGCCTGCTGAACTCCGTCCCAGAACACCCGGCGTGCTTCGAGGCTTAGCCGAGCACCGCGGAGGATCTGCGCCTGCGCCTCTTCGGTGGTCGCGTAGCCCGCTAGGGCCTCGCCCAGCCAATTACCGTGGTCGTCATCCTGCTCTACATGCAGCGTGAAGTAGTCGATTTCCACCTCGGGGAATCTGGCCCGGCGCAGTCCCGGGATGATGGACTCGAACATCTTGGGGATGGCCCACTCGTGGCCTGGCCCGACAGCACCCAAGCCCACCAAGAAGGGCTCGTTGCGTACGATGTTTGCGTGGGTTTCGATGAAGGTCTGGGCAGGCGAGGGCACCGGGGAGGTGCTGGCGACCTCTGCATCGCCTCCGGCCGCAGTCAAGAAACGACCATACATCTTGACGTGGTCGTGACCATCGCTGCCCTCGCCGTACTCGTCGACGAGGACTTTAGCGAGCCACAGCCGCGCCTCGGAGTCGGGGGCCCGCAACAGTAACAACTCCAGATAGACCGTGAACACAGACACGAGCGGAATGTGGTTCTCAGCGAAGATACGGTAGTCCTCACGGGAGAATGGAGCGGTTGCTAGGCGGTTTAGCAGAAGGTGATTGACACCGGGGTGCGCGGCGATCTCTTCGCGAAGGTCGGACAGGAATGTACGAGGATCCTTCATTTGGCTGCTCCAGCAAGGGATTGTTCATCGCGAACGTCGTCCGCCCAAAGTTTGGGTACGACCTTCAAGCCGCCAGTGGAAGCGACCATTGGCGTGGGTGCGTCGGCGTCTGGGTAGTCGATGTCTCGCCACGTGAGTTGCGCTACGGCGCCTGGCCCATTCAGCAAGCCTTGTTCGTCACGGAGGAAGGTTTGCGGATCGCGATGCATGCGTTGGTACCGCCAGCTACGAGCGTAGAACCAGGCGACGCCCGGTAGTATTTTGGTGATCATTCGTGGGTTCTTCAACACGAAATTGATGATCGCACGGCGAATGGATGGACGCACCGCGTCTACGCTTCGAGCAAAATTGGCGTAGAAGTCTTCCCGACTCAAGCGAGTCGGAAGGACTGGATGTAGGAGGTCGAACAGGCGATGGTCATTCGTCAGAAGCTGGTCTTTCTTGGAGCGATAGAGCTGGGTCCCCGGAAGTGGGGTGAGGATGGTGATGAGCGGGATACCTATCTTCAGACTGTTGATGTATTCGTACATCGCGTCGAACTGCTTTTTTGTCCAGTCGGGTCGAACCATGAAGATGCCCGTGGAGAAAATCCCCAGGTCAGCCATGATGTCATTTGCACGGATGTTCTTGTCCCACGTAGATTTCTTTCGAAGGCCGGCCAGAGCGTCGTCATCATTGGACTCGTATCCAGACAACAAGCTCACCAGCCCATTCGCGGCCAGACGTTTCATGATGTCGGGGTTGTCGGCGACAAAGTCGGTCCGGCCCTGCGTCATCCAGTACTTGCGTATCCCGCGCGATTCGAGTTCCTCGCACAGCGCGATGATCCGCTTCTTGTTGACGAGGAAGTTGTCGTCTAGGATAAAGATGAACTCTTCCTCGCATGCCTCCATCTGGTCTGCAATTTTCTCGGCGGACAGGTAGCGGACTTTGCGTTCGTAATATTCCCAGATCGCGCAGAAATTGCAGTCAAAACTACACCCTCGACTAGTGAAGATCGACGCCATGGGTTGGACGGCGGTGTAGAAGTAGCGGCCCCTGTACTGGTCGATGAGGCTGCGGTCAGGCGAGGGGAG
>JAACDH010000460.1 GCA_009936995.1 Rhodobacterales bacterium | reverse complement strand
TGTGGCCACGCTCGACGCGAAGTCGGGGGAGTGGGCGACCCGGTTTCGGTGGCGCAGTAGCCGTTTTCCCGATTTGGGCCATGTGTTCAAGGGCGTGAGCTGGGATGGCGACCTGCTTCTCCTGTCGGCGGAACGCGAGCTGGTTTGGGTAGATCCTGAAACCTGGGAGGAGGTTGGGACGTTGTCTCTGCCTTGCTTCAACGATGTGCACCACGCGATTCGTTGGCGGGGAGACGTGTGGGTGGCCAGTACCGGGGCCGATTGCGTGGTCCAAGTTCGCGACGACCGAGCGATCGCAGCGTACGATTCAAGTGGTCCCATTTCGGTGCCGGCAGAGGACTTGAGAAACCGAGACCTGCGCCCTCATCGAGAACACCCCAACCATCTCTTCGAATACGAGGGAGGCCTGTTCTGCACGTCCCTTCAGCTGCGGGCTGTGTTTTCCGTTTGCGAAGACGTTCGGTGGTCTTTGGGAGACGTACCGGTTCACGACGGTGTTGCTGTGGGGGCGTCCGTTTGGTTCACCGGCGTCGATGGCAGCCTTTTGCGTCGAGGAGATGACAGCCTCTCGCGCATCAAATTGGAGGAAGCTCCCGGTTCTGAACCGCTGGGCTGGTGTCGTGGTTTGTGGCTCGGCGATGGTGTCCGAGCGGTCGGTTTCACCCAGATTCGGGCGACACCCTGGCGCAAAAACCTCGCTTGGGTTCGTGGGGCGCTTCGCGGCCGTCAAGTCGCTGGTCGGTCCCCCACGCGAGTGCTTCTGTACGAGGCGGAGGGGCTTCGGCCGATCGCCAGCCATCCCAGCGCGGACGCTGGCCTCGACGCGCTGTTCGGCGTGGTGTCGCTCCGGCCTCCCCAAGGATAGTGTGGCGTTGGAGGGAGCCATGTCCACGTACAACTACTCGAGCTTTCCACTCGATATGGAAGCCGAAATTTTCGCCGGTGTTCGCGACAAACTGAAGGCCGGCGACCGCGCCCCAAAGGGGTCGTTGGTAGACGCGGCTAACGGCGAGGTGGTCAAACTCGCCAAGCTCTGGAAGGACGGACCGCTGTTGATCGAGTTCGGCTCGCAGAGTTGACCCTACTGTGGGCTGGCGGCGCCGGTCCTCGAGCCCTTGGCTGTTCGATATGCAGCCCGTGGTGTGCGTTCGGTGTTCATCTACACCCAAGAGGCCCATCCAGGTGAAAATGCGCCTGCACATACATCGATGGCGCAGAAGACCACTCAGGCTCGCCAGATGGTGGACCGTTGGCAGATTCAGCGGCAGATGCTGGTCGACGATCTGGAGGGCACGCTGCACAAGGCCTACGGCGAGCTGCCCAATATGGCCTGGATCATTCACAAGGGAAAGATCGTGTACAAGGCGAGTTGGACCAACGCTCGGTCTATCGAGAGCGCATTAGACCAGTTGCTTTGGGAGAACAAGCAGGTGGCGGCGGGAGCCAACCTGGCGACCTTCCTAGAAGAGCGCCAGGTTCGCAGAGTACAGGACCGAAACGCCTTCATGAGCGGTCTGCTACAAGCGGGACCTCGAGCGGTCATGGAGTTCATCGCGGCGGCAGAACAGTCGTGGGGTGCAGGTCCTGCAAAAGCGCTGAAAGACTGGTGGTTGGCTAGTCGGGCGGACTAGGCCCGACCGTGGACCAGGTCCTGCTGCAGCTCTTCCTCGGTGAGCTCAAGTCTCCCGATTTCGATGTGCGGAGTCACAGCGCTAACCTTGTTGAACTGCCATCTCTGCAGCGTGGGCAGGGCGCGGTTTTGACGGAGCTTCGAGTGGGTTCGGTTCTGGCGACGCATGGCGTCCTCCTCGGGTTATCGGTTGGGGTGAAGAAATTGAACGCTGCGTGCGATGACAGACGCATCTCGGAGAATTCGGTGATGACCGAGTCCTTCGGTGACGTGCAGCTCGGCGCCTGGCCACGCGCTGACGATTCGCTCGCCATCGCCTAGGGGCACAAATCGGTCGCTTTGGTCGTGAATGACCAGGGCTGGTGCCTGTAGTTGAGCGGCCAGCAAGTCGGGAGAGACCGACGCGAGTGGCGCGCCGTAGCGATCCCGCACGTCGTTGGAG
>JAACDH010000459.1 GCA_009936995.1 Rhodobacterales bacterium | reverse complement strand
TCGTCCAAAACTCATTCGAGACCTGTTGCAGTCCAGCCCACAGAGAGACACGCAAGACAATTCGGCGTCCGATCGAATCGCGGTCCGAATTGAGCCGGCCGACACCCTGAACAAGGTGGCCGTGTCTTGTGAGCGGCAGTATTTCACACACCTATACCTTCGAGAAGAGGGTGATTTTGCGGCGATATCCAATATCTTGCTGGGCGATCCGGGACAGGCTCGAAAGGTGCAGCTCCGCTTCAATCAGCTGGGGCTACGGGTTCGAGAGCTGAAGTCCAGGCTGTCGTAACTTGAGGTTTAGTTCTCTGGTTGGGGTGCTCGCGTTGGGGCTGTTTGGCCCCTGTTCGACGCTGGCCTGGCCTCAGGCACCGACTGCGGTCGTCGATTCCGTGGATACACTGAATCCCGTGGCCCGCCTTTTTTACGAAGAGGGCATGGCGCTAGAGGCGTCGGGAGACCTAAGCGGTGCGGCCATCCGGTACCGAAGTGTCCGGCGAATCGAGCCTGCTTGGCTGGATGCGGTGGTGGATTTGGGGCGTGTGCTGGTAGAACTAGAGAGATATGAAGAGGCGGAGGGCGCTTATCAGACTGCACCCAACGAGTTTGATTCCATCCTTGCGCTGGGACAGCTCTACCTACTCACCGAGCGCCCCGATCTTGCCTACCAGGCCTTTGGGCGGCTGCGCCAGCGCGACCACGGCAACGCAACGCCCTTGCTTTGGGAGGCCCGCGCGCTGGTGGCCGACGACCAGCCGGCAGCCGCGGCCGAGGTGTTGTTGGAGTACCTGGATCGACCGACGGCCGAGTTGGATGACCCGGGCGTGCTGAAGGTGGGCTTGGATGCTGCCAAGGCGTTGCATCTCGACGAGCAACCCGCACCGGCGGCCGCGCTGCTCGACATGCTCCAGGCGCATCTGACGCTAGATGCCATGGATGCCGACGCAATGGCGCAGATCTCCGCTCTCAAAGAGGAACTTCGCATGCTAGAACGGGCCCAGAAATTGGCCACGGCGGCCGATCTTCCGCTCACTCCAGAACAGGGGAGTCGTCTACAGGCGGCGAGGGAGGGGCTGGCCCAAAACGACGCTTCGATGGCAATTCAGACGCTGGAATCTTTGTTGAGGGAGGCTCCGCGCAGTGCGGTTTCTTGGGCCACGTTGTCCGATGCGCGGTTAATGCAGGGTGATATCCCCGAGGCGGAGCGCGCGATCCGGCGTGCCGAGGCGTTGAGCCCGACTAACCCGGACTATTCGGAGCGACTGGGCGACCTGCTCATGAACCACTACGGGGGGCGCTTCGCCAAGCTGGGGGCCGCGGCCTATGGCAGAGCGCTGTTGTGGCCGCGGGCGTCGGCCTCTCTGTTGTACCGAAAGGCGCTAGCGGAGCAGGAGTTACGCGAATACTCGATGGCCGCAGCCTCGGTGCAGACCTACCTCGAGCGAGCCCCAGAAGGGCAGCACGCAGCCGAGGCGCGCCAGCTGATGGTCGATCTCGCCCGCGAACAGCCTTTATGGGAACAAGTTGATGTCGAGGTAGAGCGTCCAACGATGCTGTCCCAAGAGGCGTGGGATGCGATTCATTTGGCCCAAGCCTATCAAATGGAGCCCGATCATGTGCGGGCCTTGGACGAGCTTCGGGTCACCCGAGATCTGGCCCCCGAGTATGTGCCGGCCATTAACCTGGAAGCTGAGCTGAATCTTCAGCTTGGGCGCGATAGCGAGGCGTTCGCGCTTTATCAGCGGTCCCTGGAAATTTCGCCTAGTCAAGCGGTCGTGAAGGTGGTGCTGGCCAACCTTTGGGCCGAACGTGGCGACGGGGCGCAGTCGTTGACGCTGCTCAGAGAGGCGGCCGAAGCGGGCAGCGGTGACGCCCATCTTCAGCTCGCTCAGCGCTGGGAGCGGTCGCCCAGACATTGGTGGGCCGCCAGAGACCACCTCGACGCCTATTTCGCCGCCGAGTCGGGGGGGGAAGACTACGCGGCTGCTCAAATATTGGCCGGTGAGCTCGACCAGAGAATCATGAGCGTGTGGGCAGTAACAGTGTTTTTTGTCCTGGCACTTCCGTTGATTCCCACGTTTCGCTGGGCTTGGCGTCGAGGCGGCAAACCCCTGTCGGTTTTGGTCGACAAGGCGCCCTCTGTGTGGCCCGAGATTGCCAGAATCGCCTCCGCGCTTCGCCACGAGGTCCTCAAGCACAACACGACGGTGCTTCCCGCGGTGGCGGATGCCTTGGATATCGACGACACGGGACCCGCCGCGTGGGCGGCGGAGCGCCTGTTCGGCGAGGGCGGTGCGGTCGCTCATTTTCGGCAATACATCCAAGAGATCGAAGTTTTGGGTCGGATGCATGGGGTGCGCCTCGACCTCCGCCGCAGCGACCCGGTCTTTGGTCCGCTCATCTTGGCCATGGATCAGCTGGCTCACACCCAATCCGATCTTGAGCAGGGACGACCTCGAGTGGCGACTGAACTTCGTCGCTTGGCCGAGCGCCTCAACGGGGACAGCTACCGAGACCTTGGCGTGTTGATTCGTCAGGCCTGCGTGATGACCCTTGAACCCTCGCTGATCCAGTCGGTTTGGCAGCGGGTGTGCACCGAGCTGCACTGTGCCGAGCTGCCGTTGACCTTCGTGGTGCCCGACCAGCGGATGATGGTGCGGATCTACCCACGACAGCTCGAAGATATCCTCACAAATGTGATGCGAAACGCACTCGAAGCCAGTCTAGAGAACGGAGCGTTTCAAGTCCGAATTGGGGTGAGGGTGTGCTGCGAGGAAGACGAGATCACCGGTCTAGAGCGCGTGGTGATGCGCGTTCAAGATGACGCGCCCCGTCGAATTTCTACGGCGATGATTCGCGGCCGGTACATCGACCGAGGACTTGGATTGGCCGTAGATCTGATCTCCCGAAATGGTGGGTCGGTCCATGTGGAAGACGAATCTGGATGGTCTAAGGCGGTGGTGGTGCGATTGCCCCGAGCCGAGGCCCCTGAGCTGGAGAACAGATGAGAGTACTGGTCATCGAAGACGGCTACGAGTACAGCGAGACCCTCGGACGATTTCTGAGTGAGGGTTTCGAGTGGGTCCGCGCGGGCAGTGGAACTCAGGGATTGGCGGCCCTTGCAGACGGCTCTACCTACGACGTGGTGTTTCTCGACATGCGCTTCGATCGAGCACCCAAGGGCGAGCTGCTGGGGGATGTCGAGGCCATCTCCGATCGTTTCAACGGGGATCCAGTGCAAGCGCGGCGCTTCTTGGAAGACCATCAAGGTAACTTTGTGCTGAAGGCGCTTCGCGACGCCGGCCATCTCGTTCCAGTGTTGCTATCCTACGATTTCGATGGGGAACCA
Organism: Rhodobacterales bacterium; assembly: GCA_009936995.1. Lineage (GTDB taxonomy): Bacteria > Myxococcota_A > UBA796 > UBA796 > JAACDH01. The sequence continues at coordinate 1,336 of JAACDH010000459.1, read as the reverse complement.
CGCCGTTGGCGGCGACTCGTCGATCGCTACCCGCCGGTGGACTACCTGCCGGATAACGCCAGCCCCGCCAACATATCGAGCAGGCTGCGCGCCCTGAACGCTACGGGCGAACGAAGATAAACCAGGCGGCACCCACGCCAGCGGCGCCGCACTTGGGGAGGTTGTCATCTTCGCCCCAATCGGTGCCGTCGCTCTGGTTGCTGCCCATTCCCCGGTCGTCGAAATCTACGGTGAAGTCGCCGGTATCTGCGCAGTTGTCCTCGCCCAGCAGTATGCCGGATGTATAGGCGTCGCCCTCGGCGCGGGTGGCGCCCGATAGGTTGTCTTTTCGCGCTGGGAATGGGCCAATGCCCGCGCCCCACCCGAAGTTGAAGCAACTAAATGCGTCGATTCCTGTCGTGATCTCCTGGTACCAGTCGACATTGTAGAAGCTGAGGTCGACCGTCATGGTGGGGTCCCCCAAGGCGACGACGCACGCGAAGCGAATGTCGGCGTTCTGGTCCTGAACCATACGTAGCCCTTCCCACACTCCCCCCATGCTCGTGGTTGGCGAAAGGGTCTGCACGTTGTCGCTGTACATGCTGGCCGCGTCGTTTACCGGGACTGTGCTGCTGGAGACGAGCGTCCAGCCGCCCTCGTCGGTGTCCATGTCGCAGTACACTTGACGAAGGGGGCCGCCAGGACGGGGCTCGATGTCGTACACGCCCGAGATGGCGAGTGGGTTTGCGGCGAGGTGGTCAGCGCAGTCTAGCAGAGGGATACAGTCGTCGAGTCCGTCGCAATTGGCGTCGATCCCGTCGCCACAGACGTCCTCGGCCCCAGGGAAGATTGTGTCGATTGCGTCGTCGCAGTCGATGCCGATGTTCTGGACGTAGGTGGGACCGGGGGGCACGCAGGATGGGCCGGCAACGGCGCCCGCACCCCAGCCATCTCCGTCGAGGTCTTCGAGCCACAGAACCGGGGCGCCGATCGCCGGGTTGTTATCAGCGCAATCGGTGGGGTCGGCCACGTAGCCGGCGGGTGGGTCGCAAGAGGCGATGCCGTTGAACAAGTCGCCTACGCCATCATTGTCGATGTCGGCGTACCAGATGTTGAACGTGGCTGTGTCGACGAAGGGATCGTTGTCGTCGACCAAGCCATCGCAGTCGTTGTCGATGAAGTCGCAGACCTCTGGGACGCCGGGATGCACGCTGGGGACGTTATCGTCGCAGTCGAGGTCGTCGAGGACTGTGTTGGGCGGCTGGTTACAGCGCTGGATGAAGTTGACGGGGTCGCCGAAGCCATCGCCGTCGTTGTCGAAGAACCAGTCGGTGCCCGTGGAGCGGTCGAGGTCGTC
>JAACDH010000458.1 GCA_009936995.1 Rhodobacterales bacterium | reverse complement strand
GCCGTCGCGCCAGCGAAGGCGACGGGGCTGAACACGATGGCGACTAACGGCAGTAACCACCAGCGACGGGCGGCGACCCGCGCGACCTCGACCCGTGCCACCACCCCAGCGTCTACCGGCATCGACGCCAGCACCGCGCGGTCGTCAGCCCGAGCCAGGGCGCTGTACACATCAAGGGCGAGCACCGACAGCACCAGCAGGGCCGCACGCAGCGTGACGCCGCCCATTCCCGCGGCCCAAACCTCGCGAGGCCGGTCGAGCCAGCCCAAGAACACGGGCTGAAGAATCGGCGTAAGCAGCACAGCGGCCACCAACGGCAGCGCCAGGCCGCCCAGCGTGACCGGCCAGCCCTCGATCTGGCGTCGGTTGCGCGCCCGTTGCAGCCAAGCGCGACGATAGGGGTTGCCCCCGCCGCTCACTCGACCCGCTCGCCGCGACAGCTGTGGGTAAATCCACGAGTAATGCGGACATCCATGAACTTGCCGATCTCGGCGAGGCGGCCGGGGAAGTTCACCATCACGTGGGTTCCCGTGCGACCGCAGATGACGCCCTCATCGTGTCGTGAGGGGCCTTCGATCATCACGTTCACCACATCTCCAACCAAGTTGGAGTGGTAGATCTGGCTGCGCTCACGCTGGCGGTTCTGGAACCGGGTGAGCCGTGCGCCGGCCACGCTGTTGGGCACCTGATTCTTAATGCGCAGGGCGGGGGTGCCGGGACGCTGGCTGTACTTGAATGAGAAGGAGGCCATGAACTGGGCTTCCTCCATTAAGGTCATGGTCTCTTCGAAGTCTTCTTCAGTTTCGTCGGGGAAACCCACGATGATGTCCGTGGAGAGAACAAAATCCGGCCGAGCATCGCGCAGGGCATTGATGACCCGCATGAAATGCTCGCGGGTGTAGTACCGCTTCATTCGGCGGAGGATTTTGTTGCTGCCCGACTGAACCGGCAGGTGCAGATGAGACGTGAGCTGCGGCAGGTCGCGGTAGGCCTGGATGAGGTCGTCGCCCATGTCGCGGGGGTGCGAGGTGGTGTAGCGAATGCGCTCGACGCCCGGCACATCGGCCACCTTGTACAAAAGCTGGGCGAAGGTGATCTCACCGGCTTGCTTGAGACCGTACGAGTTGACGTTCTGGCCGATGAGGGTGATCTCTTTGACACCTCGCCCAACCAATGCTCGCGTTTCGGCAACGATATCGCCATGAAGCCGAGACAGCTCGTCGCCTCGAGTCTGCGGAACGATGCAAAAGGTGCACTTGTTGTCGCAGCCCTTTTGGATGGTGACGAAGGCGCTGACCCCATGGGCTGTGGGGTCGACGTCGGCCACAAAGGCGTAGTTGGCCAGATCGAGGAACTCAGTGTCTTGAACACGCTCGCCCGAGCGAGCGGCGTCGACCATCGACGAGATCTTAGAGATGTGGTCGGGGCCAAACACCAAGTCGATGTCTTTGTACTTGGCCATCAGCTCGTCGCCGCGCTCTTGGGCCACACAACCGGCGATGCCGATTGTGAGTGGCTGCCCCTGTTTCTTCATGCGACGAAACTCGCCCAGCGCCGAGTGCATCTTGTCGACGGCCTTCTCGCGGATGGAGCAGGTGTTCACCAAGACCAAGTCGGCTTCGGAGGCGTCGTCGGTGGTGGTCCAACCGTCTTTCGCCAACAACGCGCGCATCTTGCCCGTGTCGTAGTCGTTCATTTGGCAGCCGAAGGTGCGGAAAAACACTCTTCGGTCAGCAGGAGTAGCGGCGGATTCAGGGAGACTGGACATAGGCCGCCCTTTACCCGTTTACAGGGGCCGCGTCACGGGAATCCAGACGATGCCGAAGTCGGACAGGCGTAGATCGGAGCGCTCAAGACGAACCATTCGCGCCTCTACGTCGTCGGCCAAGCGGTGGTGCTTGTTCTCGATCTCGCTCAGTTTGTCTTCGGTCTGTACGCCGAGTTCGTAGATGTCGCGCTCGAGATCGCGGACGCTCTCCTCTGTGCGTTCGATGCGCTCATGGGCCTTCTTGGTTTGCTCACGCTTACTCATCGCCGTGCTGAAGCTCTTCTTTCGCCCACCGAAGAACATACCGAACAGCGTCTCGCCCACGTTGACCACCTCGTTGGCCATCTTGGACTTCACTTCGCTCTGATAGCGGTCTAGGTCGCGGGCCAGCTTCTCGTTACGGGTCTCGAGGCGCTCGAGCTTCACGTCGGCGCGTTCCTTGAGCTTCACCGCATCGGCATCGATCAAGCTCTGAATGGCCTCTTTTACCCGCTCTGCAAACTCGGCCTCGGTCTCGCCGCCGCGGCTGCGAAGCTTGAGCTTGGCGTGCACGTACAGGGTGTCGGTTTCGCCATCGAGGACGCGATCGACGACCCGCTTCTGCAGCGCCTTGAGCTCGGAGGCCTCGTCTAGGTGATCAGGCAGCGGCATGTACAAACCCATCGGAGGCTGTGTACGCAGTAAATCACCAGGCGAGAAGTCGACCAAACGCTCGAAGCGCTCCTCGTGGTCCAGGGGGAAGAACAGGCGGTCTTCGACACGCTCCGAGACAAAGTTGCGCTCATCGAACTTGAGCTGGAGCTTGCCGTAGAGAGCGGGTTCCCACACGGTTTTTCCGTCGGAGCGCGGGCCCTGACTGCGGTGCCCGAGCAGCTCGGAGTAGCGCGCAGAGAGCGCCACTTCGGGTGATAACCAGCGAACGGGAAAGCCCTGTGGTGCCGGTGTCGGCTCGTCGGAGCCCACGTCTGGGTCGGCGGACACTTCGGCCACCGCTTCGACACCCTCCTCTGGTGGCGCGATGCGAGCCACGTCGTTGAGGGTCATGGGTCCGCGCATCCAGCTGATCACCCATCGAACCGACAGCACCCAGGGCGTCTTCCCAGGCTGAACCACTGCGAATTGGCGTTTGGCCAAGCCGTCGAGCGCGGTCGTGAGCGTTGACTGGGCAGCGGTGTCGAGGCCCTCGAGCATCCGGCGTCGATCTTGGGCGGTAGCCAGTCGACCCAACCACCAGTTGCCGGCGTTGGAGATGACCGCGTAGTCGATATCGACGGGGTTTTGACTGACTAAGATGACGCCCACGCCCACGGCTCGAGCCTGCTTAATCAGATGCATCAACGGCTTCTTGGTGGCCGGTCGAGCCGGGTGCGGCGGACAGAAACCAAAGGCCTCGTCGAGGTAAAGGACGGCTCGAAGTGCCGATGAGCCAGACTGGCGGCGGGTCCATGCCAGAAAACGGTGCAGAAACATCGACGCGAAGAACTGGCGTTCGTTGTCGTCGAGGTGAGACATCGAGAACACCCGAATAGGTGTCTGACCGGCCACCGGCGCCAAGAGCGCATCGAAATCGAGCTTTGGACCGGTTCGCCAGGCCTCGAAGGACGAGGACGCGAGTAAGCCATTCAGCTGCATGGCCAGCGCCATGCGGTCCTTTCGCGGTAGGAATTGGTCGAGGGGAAACACGCCCACCTTCTGGAAGGGCGGGTCGACCAAGCGAACCACCAGGCGCTCGAGTTCGAAGTCCTCGCCAGCCGCCCAAGCGTCTTCGAGGATGCGACTGAGCACAATGTGACGAGGATCGCGGAGGGGGTCAGCCGACTCTCCAACGAGGTCCATGAGCGCGGAGATGGTGCCCGAGGCGAGATCCGGTATGGCGTCGACCTGAGCGCTGTCGGCGGGTGGCTGAAGGCCGCCAAGGATATCGATAGAACGTGCCACCCGGCTTCCGGGGGCGTGCACTAAAACCGTGCAACCGTCGACAAAGCGACCCACATGTTCATCTGTGACGCCCGTCGTTCGCCGACCCTCGCCCCAACGCGTGGCCTCTTTAGTCGCCCAAGCGTCGACGGTCATGCCGGCGCGAGTTGCTGTCCCGGGATCGACCCACGGCCCCAAATCGGCGCCCGT